>JAYUZN010000445.1:0-25838 GCA_043751755.1 Bacteroidota bacterium
ATTGCAATAACTTGATAATCAATTTTTTAAATCATTGATATTAATAAAACAAAAGTAAAAAGTGTAAACTACTTTTGCTGTAATATGAAACATGCCAAATATTGGTTATAAAAACCCCCAATAACGGTGGCTTATCGTGAATTTTCGAGTGTAATTTGTTTCTAATTTTTCAGAAACCGTTGATTCCTGCTCAAGCAAAACAGGTTTTCTGCGTTTTAGGATTTTCTCTTCTTCATTATACTTTTTTTGACGTTCTTTATTATAGCTACTATTTCGCAGCATTTCTCCATCTGAAACCCAGATTATATACATCCCTCCAAGTTCTATATGTTCCTTAATATGATGTTTTAAGTCATCATTTGCTTGTGAAGCATCTATTTTCTGTAAGTCTGCCAAGAGTTTAAGATTATGTTTTAACTTTGTTTGCGCATCTTTAGAATCAAGAGCCATTTCGTTTTCTGCCTGTGCCAAAATGCTTTGATAATCATTCCAAACCTTAACACTAGCTATAGCCATTGGGCTTGTACTTGGTTCTGATGGGATGATGGGTGGTTTAGGCTTAACAATAACTGTCGTTTTTTTAGGAACAGGCTTCTCTTTTTGTGTTTTTGGAGGCACAGTTATTTTGGGATTTATTTCTTTTGTAACAGGAATTGTATCTATATTTGTCGGCTCAACAGCCTTTTTAGGCTTGTCAATAACTTTATTTTGTGTATCTTTGGCAACAGGCTTCATAACCTCTTTGGGAGGAATAATGACTGTTTTTTGTGTATCTTTCTTTGCAACTATGCTCGGCACATCTTTTTCAAAAATCCTTGCGCCAATAGGTTCTTTAAAGATATAAATAAAGAATATTACACCTGCCAACAACATAAGAATAACAAGAACACCAAATACGCTCTTAGGATGTGTTCTTGCCCATCCTAATATCAGTTCTACAACATATTGAAGATTGGTTTGTGAAGCCTGATGGTTTGAATGGGGTGTGGGAGGATTTGGCGGTGAAGTCGGTTCATTCATATTTATGTATAAAGTTTAATTCATTGATTATCAATATTTTATGAAAAATTATTTCTACTCTTTTTCATAATGTAAAAATAAATACTTTTTTTGCAAAAGATCACACAAAATTCATTGTATTTTTGCACAAATTTTACATCTTATACATTGTAATTTACCAATTATGAACCGAAAATACTTGCCTATTGGTCCTCGCATTTCTAAACTACGGAAAGATAAAGGGCTTACTCAAGAAGAACTTGCTGATAAGTTATTCACTACACAACAAGCTATTAGTCTTTTAGAACAAGATAAGGAAGGAAATATTACTTTTGGGAGATTGATAGAAGTTGCAGATAGCATGGATACAGATATAGCGGTTTTACTGGGGATATCTGGGGTAATTGTTAATATGGAAAACCATGAATCTCCACAATCAATAGGTTGCAATTATGGCACTATGAAAGTAGAATTGCCTGTCGCCAAAATGTTCGAGCAATATGATGAGAGAATTAAAGACTTAAAAGAGCAGTTGGCTGTTTTAGCTGCAATCATTCAAGGGCAACAGCGCGATAAACAGTAACTTTTCTTGGGATAAGTTCCCCCTTATCTTTTGAAACTGCCCAATATTTTCAAAAATATTGGGCAAGTTTTTCGTTTATTTTTCCTAAAAGCCTGATGGGAAAATCTGCCTGAAATCACGGATACAGCAAATATTTCTTTCTTTTCTCCCGAAAAGCTTCTGTTTCCCCCTGCCAAGATTGATAAATTTCTTCTGGAGAAACATTATTAATGATTTGTGTTGGAAAAGAAGTATTCCCTGCCCATTTTTCCAAACCTGCCGAAAAGAAAGGCTTTGTATCGCCAGACAATTTATGGGATTGATAAAAAGCCTCTAACAAAGTAATTCCTGCCAAAAACAGGTTTTTTCCGTCCGTCTGATTCGTGAATTTTATGCCATGACATAGGACATCTTGATAAGGCGGATTTTTTGCCTTGCCTTGTATAGAACGGGGCGTAAAATCATGTTTTTCCCAAGAAAGGTTGTATGCTTCTGTTTTTCCTGCCATTAATTCCTGGTTCCAAGGTGCGCCCAAAATCGTAAAAGCCTCTTCTGTCCCTCGCCCTACACTCACATTTGTTGCCTCATACCAACACAAAATCGGGTACAAATAGGCGGCATAGTCTGAAACCATATTGGGCGAAGGCGGAATCCACTTCAAGCCTGTTTCATTCCAACGCATGGAATGTGTATAACCCGTACATTTTATAACCGTGAGATTACACTTTTTCCCGCCTTTGAGCCAGCCTTCCTCATTTACCATTTTAGCATATTCGCCAATCGTCAAGCCATGCACAATCGGGATTTGATGCATACCAATAAAGGAAGTATAAGCACTGTGCATCATAGGACCGTCTGTGTACCAACCATTTGGGTTTGGGCGGTCAAGCACAAAAACAGCCTTGCCATTTTCTGCACAAGCCTCCATAATATAACTTAGGGTAGAAATATAAGTATAATGGCGCGTCCCTACGTCTTGAATGTCAAACACCACAATATCAAGGTCTTGTAGCTGGGCAGGAGTCGGTTTTTTGTTATTTCCATACAAAGAAACAAGGGGCAAACCTGTTTTGGCATCAACAGAACTGCTTACCTTTTCGCCCGCATCGGCTGTGCCTCTAAACCCATGTTCAGGGCTAAAAACTTTCACGACATTTACCCCTGTTTTCTGCAATTCATCTACGAGGTGTGTGCCGTCCGAGAGCAAAGCGGTATGATTTGTAGCAATTCCCACTCTTTTTCCTGCTAATAAAGGTAAAACTTCGCTTACCAAATAATCCGCACCGGGATTTACGCCTTTGGTTTTGTGGGGGATTTTTTTGGAAGAAAGCGGCTTTTGTTCTGTTATAGGAGAAATAGCTCTTTCCTGTGTTTCTGCACCAGAGGTTGCTATGAGGGAGGTAGCAACAGATTTTTGAGGGATTGAGTCTTTTGTAGTTACTTGATTATTAGCTTTTTCGGGGCTGTTGCAAGCCATATTTAACGCGAGAAAAAAGAGAAGAATATATGACATTTTCATTGTGTGTATTTTTTGAACGATTTTATTTTTACGACTTTTCAATTTCTGTAAAATATTTCGCTCCTACGGAGCTAAAAGAGCGTGGCATTTGGGCATTTCTATAAATATTTCGCCCCTACGGGGCTATTCAATCTGCAATGATAATTTGTTCAGAAAAGATTTCCGTAGTTCTTAGTACTCTTTATAACGATACAAAAAAAGATTTCGCAGATACGTATTTATATCTGCGAAATCTGATACAGTGAGCGATTCGGACACTGAGCGTAGCCGAAGTGCCGAACTTTGCGTGCTTAGAATCTTACCACTTTAAACACTCCCTGATTTTTGCCACCTTCCAATATTACTAATTGATATGTGCCAATCGCTAACTGCGACAAATCTAATTCAAAGAGGTTGTAGCCTGATTTTGCTTGTACAAACACCTTCGTAATTTCCTGCCCTAATGGGTTATAGATTTGGAAGGCATATTCTGTAGCCTCTGCTGCAATTATATTTACATTGATTTTGCCATCTGTAGGATTAGGATAAATGCCGCTAATAAAGGTAGAACCCTCAAATAGTTTCGCATCTACAATGTTAGAATAAGTAAAACTTCCGTCATTATCTATCATTTTTACGCGATAAAAATAGCGAACTTCTTTGTCCACATTCATATCATTGTGGGTGTAGGGAATCGCATAGCTAGAATTGCCCCCAGGTGCAAGCGTATTGAGCGAGGAGATTGGCGTAAAAGAAAGCGTATTTCCTACACTTCTTTCCAATTCAAAATGATTGCTATTGATTTCTACCAAAGTAGTCCAATCTATACGTATATAAGTGTTATTAATAGGAACTGCTGTAATGTCCATCAAAGTAATAGGGAAAGGATTACAAGGCACTCCTACAATACTATCCGTATGCGCAAGTGTCAAAGCATCTCCTGGGCTATTGATAAAACTTGGGACTCTAAACTGTGTACCATGTGTAACTGCCCCAGCGGATTCTGCCCACAAAAGCGCAGTACCACTTGTAGGAAGCGTAGAGGCTGAAAATTCTTTTACCCAAGAAGTATTAAGCCCATCTGCTTGCGCAACCCCCAAATTTGTTATTAAAGTTGCGGGAGGACAAGCTATATTAGGGGCGATATTGGCATAAGAATCATATAAACGATAGTTCGAGCCGCCGAGAACTCCATCTTCATGAATTTGCCAGAAGTATTTAGGGTCTATAGCAGTAGGAGCAGGTGTACCAAAGGTAGTAATATTTGGTGTACCAAAATTTACTTGTACATAAAACATGCCTGATGCCGCCCCTGGCGTAATCGTAGCAGGGCGATATTGCAATACGGGCGTATCGTCAAATGTTCCTACGGGGAACAAATATTTGTTTGCGCCGCCTCCCGCAACGGTCAAGCGTCCTAAACGCCCATCACCATTGGTTTTGACTAATCCTTCGGCTACAGGCTCCTGATTGTCCACATCTACACCGCCCAGCAGTACAGCACCCGCATTTGTTACGGCTCTATCAACTGCTGTAATTGCGCTATTCAATACGTCTAAACGATTTGCCTGAATGTCCACCACTTCATCTTGCAAAGAAAGTACGCCATTGCTCGAACCCACAAAAGCCGAGTTATCGCCTACGGTAACTCGCACCACATTTACATTTCTGGTTAAACCCGAAACAAGTGTTCTATCCACAGAAAGGTTGTGAAAAGCCACTTCTCCAGAAGTTGTACCTGGGGCATAATCAATGTTTTGAGTGACAGCCCCCATGAGATGCACCGTAGCAGCATCATTTTTTTTGGCGGTAGGAATGGCAGCCGCAACGGTATATGCTCCACTGGTAGATTTGTCAAAGCGAATGTCCTTGTTGTTGGTCGCATTTATAATGTCGCCCCCATCAACAAATAAGCCTCCATTGACAAAAATGCCCGGCGCATTTGCGGTAGCACCGCCTACTGTTACGCCTCCTTGCACATAGATATAGGCATCAGTGCCATCTTGAATGTACAATTCGGGTGTGGCTGTGCCATCATCTCCGATGATAAAAAGTTGCTGCTGTGCAGTAGTAGGAACAGAAAGAATGCCCAGAGTAGAGAACAAGAGTAAAGTATGTATTAATTTTTTCATAAAAAAAGCATTAAAAATAATTGTATATGGTTAAGTTAGCCCTTGATAAGTAGTTGAAAGTTGAAAGTTGAAAGTTAATATAAGGATTGAATCGTAAATAAGTTCACAATTTTATCGTAATTTTTGTGAAAGGTATCTGCCCCCCCGCCCCCCTGAAGGGGGAGAAAGGCTTTCCCCCCCTTCAGGGGGGCAAATGACAAGCTGTTAAGTTATTTAATTCCTGTCCCTAAGTTTATCATAATCAATATATGTTTAGATTATTTCTCACTCGTACTTAGTTTGTAGTTTTTCGTAAAAAACAAGCCTGTAAATTGCCTATTTTTTGTAAAGTTCAATATTTTGTCCAAATTTGAGGATAATTTATGACATAACCAAATTATTTTTTGTAAAGCCCTAAAATATTTCTCACTTTTAGCCCAATCTGAAAAATATATACGAAATAGTATGCCAAATATTGAAAAATGAAAAATGAAAAATGAAAAATGAGAGTTGAGAGTTGAGAGTTGAAAAATGAGAGTTGAGAGTTGAGAGTTGAAAAATGAGAAATCAGCTGCTAACTGATGGCTGCTAACTGCTAACTGCCCTCTCACTTTTCAAAATCCAAATTAAGCGGTTCGCGCTGTGGCAAGGGATAATCATTCCCATTTCCTGTGGTTGGTACGGTACTATCCACGATTTCAATAGTCAATTTATCGAACCAAATTTGCCCATTTCCGCTCAACAAAGCCCCATACGAAATAATTGAAGCCTTTGGCGGCACATCTACCACGATTTCATACTTCTGCCAATCCGTAGTGCCTTTTACGGAACGGTTATACATATTGTCAAAAGAGAGGGCTTGCTCTACCCCTTCCTGCCGCACTTCTACCCACAAACCTGCCCATTCCGTTACGTCTTTTGACTTCATGTAGCCCGTCAATCTAATTCTACTTACGAGGAATTTATCGGCTAAACAAGATTGCATCAAACTCCCAAATCCCTTAATATTGGCATCAATGGACTTGATAGTTGCAGCATTTTTGCCATCTTGCCCTGCGTTTTTGTCAATTCCCATTTCATAGCTATCCTTCATACTCCCAGCTTTAACCCACCCAAAAGGCAAATCAAAAGACAGAAAAGAAAGAGAAAGCGCAAATAATAACAATGTTTGAATTTTATTCATATTCATTTTTAAATGATGAGTCACTTTCCTAAGCCCACAAATGTAAGTTTTATTTTGCAAAAATGGCGTATAAATATATTGTATCTTCTCAAAGGCAAAGCGACAAGCCGACATTTTATCCTATTTTTCATGTATCCAAATGAAAAAAGCATATTCCATCGCAACCTCTTTCAATCTTTCAAAACGCCCTGATGCGCCCCCATGCCCTGCCGACATATTCGTGTGCATCAACAAAATATGATTATCCGTTTTCAGTTCTCTCAATTTTGCCACCCATTTTGCAGGCTCAAAATATTGTACTTGCGAATCATGTAAGCCTGTGAGTACCAACATATTCGGATAATTTTGGCGGCTTACATTGTCATAAGGCGAATAAGACAACATATAATCGTAATATTCCTTTTCATTGGGATTTCCCCACTCGTCATATTCGCCCGTTGTGAGCGGAATCGTGTCATCTAACATCGTGGTTACCACATCTACAAAAGGAACACTTGCTACCACAGCTTTCCACATTTCGGGACGAAGATTGATAATTGCCCCCATCAGCAAGCCGCCGGCACTTCCCCCTGCGGCACATAATTTGTCTTTTGAAGCATATTTTTCTTGCACCAAATATTCTCCACAAGCGATAAAATCCGTAAAAGTATTTGTCTTTCGCAATAACTTCCCCTCCTCATACCAATTTCTCCCCAAGTCTTGCCCGCCCCGAATGTGCGCAATCGCATACACAAAGCCCCTATCTAACAAGCTCATTCGGGCAGTACTAAAATGTACGTCTATGCTAATGCCATACGAGCCGTAGCCATACAATAAGCAAGGTGCAGAGCCGTCTATCAGGGTTTGTTTGTTGTAAACCAATGAAATAGGCACTTTTGTCCCATCTGCAGCTGTAGCCCAAATACGTGCCGAAGCATACTTATTTGCCTCATAGCCGCCCGGAATTTCCCGCTGTTTTTTGAGTTCTTGCGTCTTATTTTGCATATCAAAATCAAAGACCGAAGAAGGCGTAGTCATGGATTCGTAGCCAAAACGCAAGATAGTCGAAGTATATTCGGGGTTTGTACCTACCCCCACAGAATAGCAATCTTCAGGCATTGAAACATAAAAATCTTCTCCATTTTTGCGGTTGATAATGCGAATGTGCGTTAAGCCTTCTTGCCTTTCTTCTATTACAAAAAAATCCTGAAAAATAGATAGGCTTTCTAACAACACTTCGGGACGATGGGCTATTTTCTCCTGCCATTTTTCTTGGGCAAAATCATTTTCTGCGGCTGTCATTAATCGGAAGTTTTGCGCGTCCCAATTTGTGAGCATAAAAAAAGTATCATCTGCATGGTCAAACGAATATTCATGTCCTCTGTTTCGGGGCAAAAATAGCTGAAATGCCTCTGTAGGCTTATCTGCCAGCAAAAATTGATATTCATTTGCCAAAGTCGTAGAACTTGCAAGGACTATATACTTTTCGGAAGTCGTAGTCATCACACTTACATTGTATGTCTCATCTTTTTCTTCGTAAATCAAGACATCTGTTTTGGCATCTGTGCCAAGGGTATGCCGCCAAACTTGATGACTGCGCAAGGTCTTTTTATCCATTCGGGTATAAAAGAGGGTCTCATTGTCATTTGCCCACACAAAATCCCCAGAAACATTGGTGATTTTATCCGGAAGATTTTTGTTTGTAACAAGGTCTCTTATATATAACGTACAAATCCTGCGCCCTTTTGTGTCTATGCCATACGCCCAAAGTTGCTGATTCGGGCTTATATCTGCACTCATAATGGCAAAGTATTTTCTACGCCTCGCAGCCACATTTCCATTTAAGATAGTTTCCTCTTTTGCTTCGAGCGTTCCTTTTTTGCGGCAGTAAATAGGGTATTCTTTGCCCGTTTCATAACGCACATAGTACCAATATTCTCGCCATTTGTAAGGCAAACTATTGTCATCTTCTTTGATACGGCTGCGCATTTCGGCAAAAATAGTATCTTGTAAAGCCTGTGTTTTCTCCCCAAATTGGGTTTGTGTATAGGCATTTTCGGCTTCAAGATAGGCGATAACATCGGGGTTTTCGCGCGCATTGAGCCAATAATAGTCGTCAATGCGGGTATGCTCATGCGTGATGAGCGTATGGGGCTGCTTGGGAGCTTGTGGTGGATTCTGCATTTTTTTTTGTGTTGTTTTTCAACGACTTCGAGGGTCTGCGACCACTCGAAGCGTTGAAAAACCTAAATAGATATGTATTTTTATGATTAAAACAAATGTAATACCTATCGAAGCGTTGAAAAACCTAAATAGGTATGTATTTTTATGATTAAAACAAATGTAATACCTGTCTTTGATAACGCTTCGAGTGGTCGCAGACCCTCGAAGTCGTTATCAAAGACAATAAAACGGTTCAATCTTCCTTTTCCCAGTCTCTATCTTTAATTTCCTCTGCCATTTTGAGGACAGAAGTTCTGAGGGATTCTCGGTAATCTTCCAATCTTTTGGGCAGAATCTCATCGGCTACTGCTAGGATTTGCGCAGCAAGAATCCCTGCGTTTTTCGCACCATTGAGGGCAACAGTAGCTACAGGAATCCCTGCAGGCATTTGTAGGATAGACAAAATAGAGTCCCAGCCGTCAATGGAATTGGCAGATTTGATAGGCACACCTATAACAGGAATCGTGGTAAGAGAAGCGACCATACCCGGCAGATGCGCTGCCCCTCCAGCCCCTGCGATGATGACTTTTACGCCCCGCCCCATGGCACTTTTGGCATATTCAAACATACGTTCAGGCGTTCTGTGCGCCGAAACTACTGTTATTTCGTAAGTTACGCCGAGTTCTTTTAACACTTCGGCTGCTTGCTGCATAATAGAAAGGTCAGTCTTGCTGCCCATAATGATACTTACCATAAATTGAAAATTGAGAATTGAGAATGGAAAATGAAAAATGAAAAATAGCTTTAATCTGCGAAAATCTGCGGTTTAATTTGCGAAAATCTGCGTGAAATCTATGTGAATCTACGAAGCCAAAAACAGTTTTAGTTCCGCCCAAAAAGCAGGATAGCGCATACAATTATGGTGACTTCCGCCCACAAAAGTAATAAGTTTTGCCTGATTTGACACTAAATCATATAATTTTATTCCTTGTGAATAAGGCACGACCCTATCCTCTGTCCCATGAAAGATGAGAATAGGGCAATTTACCTTTTGAATATATAAGTCGCTGCGAAATGCGTATTTGAAAGAGAAGATTTGTGGAATAAAAGGGTAATAGCTGTGAAATAAAGCCGACATAGAGAGAAAAGGCGTTTCTAAAATGAGTTTGGGCGGCTGCATTTTTGATGCCAAATAGGTTGCCATAGCAGAGCCTATCGAACGCCCATAAATGATAATGTTTGAGGGAAGGTAAGACTTTTTTGCCCAATTATACATACGTTCAGCATCTTGAAACATAAGACTTTCATTTCTATGCCCCGTACTTTTGCCGTAGCCTCTATAATCAAAAATGAGTATGTCCCAACCCAATGGCAGTAACTCCTCCATAATCTTTTCCCACCTTTCGAGGCTACCTGCATTCCCATGAAAATAGAGAATTAAGCCTTTGGGGGTTTCATTTTTGAGCAATAAGCCATTGAGTTTTCCGCCTTCAGAAGCCGTTAAAGTGATTTCTTCGAGGGGGAAATTGGCGCGAAAATGGAAGTTTTTGGGAAGAGTCTTTGGGCGAAAAATGAATATGTCTTGCCAATAGCGTGTGGCAAGGTGTATGAAGGCAAAAAATAAGATAGGAACACAAAAGTATATCACGTTTGACAAGTTTTTTGTTGTTTGACAAGATAATTTGACAAGATAATAAGATTTACAAGATAAGAGAAGGTAGAGTAAGCAATCCTTATTCCTTCCTCTCCCTCCAATACACATCTTCTTCCAACAAAACCGCTTGAATCGCATCATAAACTTGTTCCTTTAAGGCATTTGTATCTGCATCTGTAAGTCCTATTGTAGGAATCGGCGCAAGATATTTTAAGGTAATTTTTCCCGGATATAAGCGAAAAGATGCCGCAGGTTGCAACTCTCGCAAGCCTATCAAAACCATAGGAACAATAGGAACCTGTGCCGCAATCGCTACTTTGAACGCTCCTGCATGGAAATCTTGCAAAGGTTTTGCTGTTTTATTTCTCGTTCCTTCGGGCAAAATAATCAAAGAACAGCCATCTTTTAAGGCATCTATCATGCTATATACTGCTTTTTTGCGGCTTTCAGGATTGCTTCTATCTACCAAAAAGGACGTATATTTGAACAAAGTCCCTAACAAAGGTATTTTTACGATTTCTTTCTTTGCCAAAGGTTTTCCATAATGACGGAAATGCCTGCCCACTAAAGGAATATCCAACATATTGACATGATTAGCAACAAATACATACGTCTGATTGGGGTCTATCTGTTCCTGCCCTATTTTTTTGAGAGAAAAAGCGGTCAGAAAACTCCATGCTGCAATAAACATATTATTTGCCCATAGCATCTTGAGGGTTCTTTGTTGGGGAGTAAGCCCTGGAAAATAAGCGACAATGAGGAAAAAAGGCACTACAATTGGCATAAAAATGAAGAATGCGAAGAGTGCATAGAAGCTGTAAATGGAAGAAAGGATATTTTTTATCATGGATTATTGTGTAACGATTCAGGTACTTGGGCAAAAGTAGGGAAAAAATAGCTATAGTTAGTTTTTTTTAGGAAAAAAAGGGTAATTTTGCAATATGAAAAACAGCATATTACCATTCATTTCCTTCTTATTTCAATTAAAAAACAAGCTATTTACCCTTAAATACAAAAACCTTTCTCCCAAAAAAAAGAAAATATGTATATCATTTCTCATTTTTACTTTCTCATTTCTCATTTTCCTATTAATAGACCTCCTTTTTCCTTTGCCCCCTACCAAAACCTATTCACAAATCATTCGTGCAGAAGATAATAGTCTCCTTTGTGCTTACCTTACCCCTGACGATAAATGGCGACTTAAAACTTCTTTGAAAGAAATTCACCCAGATATGTTAAAAGCTATTATCCAAAAAGAAGATACTTGGTTTTATTGGCATATTGGCGTAAACCCTGTGGCGTTAGTGCGGGCTATTTTTCAAAATACATTTAGCCAAAAAAGAGTTTCTGGAGCCTCTACGATTACTATGCAGCTTGCACGTATGGCAGTTCCCGCCAATCGAACTTATACCACTAAATTTAAAGAAATATTCAGAGCTTTTCAATATGAATGGCATTTTTCCAAAACAGAAATCCTTGAAATGTACCTGAGTTATTTGCCTTATGGGGGAAATATAGAGGGGGTACATTCTGCAAGTTACCTATATTTTAACCGTTCGCCCGAAAAATTAAGCCTTTCGCAAGCCATTTTGCTGGCAGTTATCCCCAATCGCCCCAATTCTTTGCGCCTTGACAAAAATACGGACGAGCCTTTGCAAATGCGTAACAAATGGATTCAAAAATTCAAGCAAAAACAGGTATTTTCTGCCAATATATTAGCTGCTGCTATGGAAGAACCTATCCCTTTTGTGCGTTTTACGATTCCTTTGCAGACTCCACAATTTTGTAATTTCCTTCATATTCAAGAAAAAAGCAATGAGATAAAAACAACTTTGCAGGTAAAAACACAAACCATTGTCCAAAACTTATTAAAAAACCATGTAGAAAGAGTAAAGGGCTTTGGAATCACAAACGGAGCGGTATTAGTCATTGATAATCAGACACATAACGTAGTTGCTTATTGTGGTTCAGCCAATTTTGAAGATGCGGCAAACAAAGGGCAGGTAAATGGAATTACAGCTCTGCGCTCTCCCGGTTCTGCCCTCAAACCTATTATTTATGCTTTGGGTTTTGACAAAGGATTGATTACCCCGATGAGGAAATTGCCAGATGTTCCCAGCAATTTCAGTGGCTATCAGCCCGATAATTTTGATATGAAATTCAGGGGCATGGTAACGGTTCATACAGCTTTGGCATATTCCTTAAATTTGCCGCCCGTATGGTTATTGCGGGAAGTCGGTTACAATGATTTTTTAGACATTTTAGAAAAAGCTGAGTTTTCAGATATAAAAAAGCGCAGAAAAAAGCTCGGATATTCCGTTGCTTTGGGCGGTTGCGGCGTAACTTTGGAGGAAATTACCCGTTTTTATACTTCTTTTGCCAATGGGGGAAAAATGTATCCTATTCATTATTTACAAAAAGAGGCTTCTACTTCTTCCTTTATTTCTCTTTTTTCTGCTAAAAATGAAGACAAAGCTAAAGAACTCTTTTCTCCTGCGGCTACCTATTTAATTGGAAATATTTTATCTGACCTTGAACGTCCCGATTTGCCTCAAAGTTATGTTATGGATTCCAAAATACCGAAAATTGCTTGGAAAACAGGGACTTCTTATGGCAAAAGAGATGCGTGGAGCATTGGCTTTTCGCCCAAATATACGGTAGGTATTTGGATGGGTAACATGAATGGTGAAGGCGCGCCCGAACTTACAGGTGCAACGGTTTCTGTGCCTTTGTTGATAGATATTTTTAATTCTATAGACTACAATCCTACCAAAAAATGGTTCACAAAACCTGATGAAGTGATGCAGAGAAAGGTATGTGCGGAAACAGGTATGTTACAAAATGCAGAATTATGCCCTCATATTATTAATGACTATTATATTAAAAACGTATCTCCCTTAAATGTCTGCAATTTATACCAATCTTTCTATGTTTCTGAACAAGAAGATATGCAGTTTTGCCCTATTTGCCTGCCACAAGAAGGTTGGAAGCAAAAGAATTATGCTGTTTTTTTGCCCGAAGTAGCTTTATGGATGAAAAGTAATCATGTATCTGCCCCCCTTTTGCCTCCGCATAACCCCAAATGTACAGCACATCACACAGGAGAGGGTCCAAGCATTGTTTCGCCTGCTGCCTCTCACGAATATTATTTAGAAAAGGGGCAGGAGCAACAAATTTTGCTGCAAGCCGCAGCAGATGCGGACGTAAGTAAGTTGCATTGGTACATAAATGGGCAATTTTACAAGACAGTACAGGCAGGGGAAGCCATTTTTTATACGCCAACTGCGGGGAATTTGCAGGTAACTTGCGTGGACGATAAGGGGAAAAGGTCGCAGGTGAAGGTAAAGGTGGTCTTTTATTGAAAATAGCCGCTTCGAGGGTCTGCGACCACTCGAAGGGCTACTGAACTTGTCCAATTGATGTTTTGCAATCCTTTATTTGTGTTTTTTAACCCTTCGAGTGGGCGATAGCCCCTCGAAGTGGTTAAAAAACCTATCTTACACAGTCTGATATGCCTCAATCGGCGGACAGACACAAACCACATTTCTATCTCCAAAGGCATTGTCCACCCTCCCTACAGAAGCCCAGAACTTATTGCCAATCAATGACTTGACAGGATAAGCCGCTTTTGAGCGAAGGTAGCTATGATTCCATTCATCAGCCAACAAAACCGCTTGCGTATGGGGGGCATTTTTCAGTACATTGTCTTTTGTATCTGCCGTTCCCTCAATCACCTCCACGATTTCTTGATGAATGCCCAACATAGCCTCACAAAATCTATCCAACTCCTCCAAAGGCTCACTTTCCGTAGGCTCTATCATCAAGGTACCTGGGACAGGGAAAGAAACAGTAGGCGCGTGGAAACCGTAGTCAATCAATCGTTTAACGATGTCGTCAATCTCTACTCCTCCTGCCTTGAACATGCGCATATCAAGGATAAACTCGTGTCCTACCCTACCACTTTCTGCTGTATAAAGTACTTTATATTTTGTTTCGAGACGAGATTTGAGATAATTTGCGTTTAAAATGGCATATTCTGTTGCCTTTTTCACGCCCTCACGCCCCAACATTTTGATATAGGCATAAGAAATAAGCAAAATGCTGGTACTTCCATAAGGTGCGGCAGAAACCGCAGAAATCGCTTTTTTACCTCCCGTTTTAACCATAACATGCCCTGGCAAGAAAGGCGTAAGATGCTCTGCCACGCAGATAGGCCCCATGCCCGGACCGCCGCCGCCATGCGGAATAGAGAAGGTTTTGTGCAAATTGAGATGACAAACATCTGCGCCAATGAAACCCGGACTTGTCAGCCCGACTTGTGCATTCATATTTGCGCCGTCCATATATACTTGCCCCCCATGACTGTGAATGGTTTGGCAAATATCTTGAATCGTTTCCTCAAAAACGCCATGCGTGGAAGGGTAAGTTACCATTAAGCCTGCCAAAACGTCTTTGTATAGTTCTACTTTTTCCTTCAAATCGGCAATATCTATCGTGCCGTCAGCAGCTGTTTTTGTAACTACGATTTTGAATCCTGCAATTGCTGCACTTGCAGGGTTTGTACCATGTGCAGAAGCAGGAATGAGGACAACATTTCGATGAAAGTCTTTGCGACTGCGATGATATTCCCGAATGACTAACAATCCTGCGTACTCTCCTTGCGCACCAGAATTGGGTTGGAAAGAAATGCCCGCAAAACCTGTTATTTCGCAGAGATAATCGCCTAATTCTTCGATAATTTGCAAATAGCCTTTGGTTTGTTCCCAAGGTGCGAAGGGGTGAATCCGATTAAAGCCTGCCCAACTGACAGGAATAAGCTCGGCAGCCGCATTCAATTTCATGGTACACGAACCTAAAGGAATCATTGACATATTGAGGGATAAGTCTTTGTTTTCCAAGCGTTTAATATAACGCATCATAGCGGTTTCGGAGTGATGAGAATTGAAGACAGGGTGTGTCAAATACTCCGAAGTGCGCAGTAGGTAGGCAGGCATGGCATTTCCTACGTTTTGTACCAAAGAATCTAAGGCTAAGGCAGGGATCATTTTGCCCAAAGAAATGGCAAAAAGCCCTATCATATCCGTAATATCTTCAGAAGAAGTCGTTTCATCTACAGAAATGCTGATAATATTCCCTGTATAACGGAAATTTCTCTGCATAGCGCGCGCAATTCGCTTTATTTCCTTCTTTTGTCTGCCTTCTACCTCAAAGCTAATGGTATCAAAATATTGTTTTACGGTAGAAATCAAGCCTAATTGCTTTAACCCTTCATTCAGGGCAACAGCATGATAATGAACTCTTTCTGCAATCGCTTTTAAGTTTTTAGGTCCATGATAAACGGCGTACATACCCGACATTATCGCCAACAAAGCCTGCGCTGTGCAGATATTAGAAGTCGCTTTTTCTCTGCGAATATGCTGCTCTCTCGTTTGCAAAGCCATACGCAAGGCAGGTTTTCCATTTGCATCAACAGACATACCTATAATTCTGCCCGGAATGTGGCGCAAAAAGGCTTCTTTTACGGCAAAAAAAGCAGCATGAGGACCGCCAAAACCCATCGGCACGCCAAAACGTTGCGCATTTCCTACTGCCACATCTGCCCCTAATTCTCCAGGGGATTTCAATAGCGTAAGTGCCAACAAATCAGTTGCTACGATTAAATAGCTGTTTTGTGCATGGAGTTTTTCAGCCAAATTCTCGCAGCTATCTATTTCTCCCCATACATCTGGATATTGCACAATGGCAGCAAATACCTTATCATTCAAGTCTTTATGTAGGTTTGCCGAAACCTTTACTTGAATGCCTACGCCATCAGCACGCGTTTTGAGCAGGTCTATCGTTTGCGGAAAGCATTTATCCGAAACTAAGATGACATTTGCCATATCATCGCCCTTTGTGGTGCGATTTTTTTGGTTAAAAGTCATATACATCGCTTCAGCTGCCGCCGTAGATTCGTCTAATAATGAGGCATTTGCGACAGGAAGCCCTGTAAGGTCAGATACCATCGTCTGGAAATTGAGCAAAGCCTCCATGCGCCCTTGCGAAATCTCGGCTTGATAGGGCGTGTATTGTGTGTACCAACCCGGGTTTTCAAAGATATTGCGCAAAAGTGCGGGCGGGGTAATGGTGTCGTAATAGCCTAAGCCAATGTGCGAACGAAAGATTATATTTTTGGCGGCTATTTTGCCCAACTCGGTCAAATAGTCGTATTCCGTCATGGCTTCGGGAATGTTGAGCGGGCGATTGATGCGGATTGCGGCAGGAATGGTCTCGTCAATGAGTTGTTCCATAGAGGAAACGCCAATCACTTTGAGCATTTCTGCTGCTTCTTGCTCGTTGGGACCGAGATGCCGATGTGTGAAAGAATCGGGATGCTTCATGAATTGAAAAATAAGAATTGAAAATTAATCGTTATATATTGAAAAACGATTAAAAGGGAAATTTTGTTTTGAAGGCGCAAAATTAGGGAAAAGTTAGGGATATGCAATAATTGTTTTGACAACTTCATGTACACGCGTGCCTAAACCTAAGTGCCAACGTTCATTTGGGGAAAGCGGCAATAAAGTTGCATGTTCAATCGCAGTCTTTACGTTTTCCATTAAGGGAGTTACGTGAAACTTTGCCTTGTTATAGCCTTCTAAATGCGTTTCAAGCTGCTTTTCCAAGATACGTTTGTTGTTAGAAACTTTTTCATTTTCCAACAATTCTTTTTGTTTGTCTGTATCATACAAAGCAATATTTTCAAAATGGAGCAGCAGCCACACTTCAAAAGTAGGGTTGCTAAGGGCTAAATTATATTTCTTTTGGGTGCAAAGTTGGGCAATTTCGCTGAGTTGTCCTTCCGAAAAATTGTCTTTGTCTCCATCTAATAATATCCATAATTCGTCATCTTTGGCAATGTTATATTGCTTTTTGAAGCGATTCAAACATTCTATTACATGTTTTGCGGCACTATTTGTTGCTGCAATTCCCCACTCTTTGCGGCTCAAAATCTCAACTTGTAAGTTACTTTTTTGAAAAGCAGCCTTCAAAGCCGCAAAATAACGTGGCTCAGTTTCGCTTCCTTCGCAAGCAATGACGATTAAACGGGCATCACGAATCCCGCCTTTTCGCTTAAAATCTTGTTTAATAAGTCCCATAGCCTATTCTGTGAGGGTGGAAAGGTTGCCAATAAAAGGAATTGCGCCATAACGCCCTTGCAAATAGCCCTTGCGAATCTCTGTATCAGGACGAGGCTTAAACTCCTCCAAAGAATACAATTCTGTTGCTCCTTGCGCATTTTTTTCTGAAAACCAAATCTCATCTTTTCGGAGCAAAGTCAAATCTAAGAGGCTTGCTTCGTGAGTCGTGGCAATTAGTTGGGTTTCTGTATCTTTTTGTTCTTGTAAAAAATACTCCAAAATCGCACGACTTAGATGAGGGTGCATACTACGGTCAATTTCGTCTATGATAAAGGTGATATCTAATTGAAAACCAATGATAGGGAAAAAATCAAAGACTCTTTTTGTTCCATCAGATTCTTCTGAGAAATCAAAAGTACTGATAGTGTTATCTAAATGATGTGATAGAAGTTTAGATGCCATTAGCTCATTTTCTTTTTTCTCAAAAACGAAAATCATATTTCTATCCACAGATTTTATCAACATATTTTCATTATTTTGTATATATTTTACAAGACTTTTTCTATGAGCATCTATCTCATTTAAAGCCGTTTCTAATTCTATAGGCTCATATAACAGCTTTGAAATACCTGTACTAAAATGTTTTGAAAGTTTTTCATAGTCTTCTTTTTGCATGTTATTAACATGAAAATGAAAATCTGGGAGCATTATTTTTAACTGAAAACCAAACCAATTCCAAACCTCCTTGATGGCATTTATATTTTGTACATTATCCCAAACACTTCGGCTATAACATTCAGTTAAAAAAAGCTTATTTTGGGGGCAGCCTTTTCCTGTAAATTTCAAAAACTGCTCTTCTTCTGCATTTTCAAAATGAATATTGTCAAATGTTACCTGTACTTTTCCTTCGGAAGTCGTAATCCTATGAAAAATCGTTTTTTCGGAATGTTCTCCCAATATATACAAATATTCTTCTTTGACAGAATAGCCATCTGCCTCAAAACCATAGGCATACATGGTTTCCCCTAATTTTATATCAAACTGAAACTTAGAAGGCTTATGCAAGTTTTCTCTTTGCAAACGAAAAGGCTTTACGCCTATCATTTCTTCTTTTGAAAGGCTCTCCCAAATAAAATCTTGTGCAAAGTTCATGGCTTTCACAAAATTAGATTTGCCAGAGCCATTCGGTCCGTAGAGTAGGGCGGCTCGGAGGAGATTTGGTACAGCTCGTTTTGGGCTTTTCACAACATGATGTGGCAGAGAAGTGCCTTGTCCTGCCACCATAGAAAATTCGGTCAATTCATTAAATGACAAAAAATTCTCCACATAAAAACGTATTAGCATAGTTTTGGCTTATTTTGCTGCAAAAGTAGTGATTTTTTCGTTAAGTTTGGATTTTTTTTCAAACACTATTTACGCATTTACCACGAATTTTCACGAGTTAGGGCTGTTAATTCGTGAAAATTCGTGTAATTCGTGGCTATAAAAGCACCTTTTGCCTAACTCCTATTCGTGAAAATTCGTGTAATTCGTGGCTATAAAAGCAACTTTTGCGTGTACAAGAATCTCCGAAAAATCACGACATCTCCGCAAAATACTGATGAAACCTCGGAATCGTATCTATGCCTTTCAGATAATTGAAAATGCCATAATGCTCATTTGGGCTATGCAGCGCGTCTGAATCCAAGCCAAACCCCATAAGCATCGTGTCTATACCTAAAACCCGTTTGAACATGGCAACAATCGGGATAGAACCCCCTTCGCGCGTAGGAATAGGTTTTTTGCCGTAAGCATCATGCATAGCTTTACTTGCCGCAGCATAAGCAACTGATTCTGTGGAAACTACGGCAGCCTCTCCCCCATGATGTGCCTTCACACTTACCTTCACACATTCGGGGGCAATCGCCTCAAAATGCTGTTGAAATAACTGCGAAATCTCGTCCGAAACTTGGTTTGGAACAAGGCGCATAGAGATTTTGGCAAAGGCTTTTGACGGAAGCACCGTTTTTGCCCCTTCGCCAATATAACCGCCCCAAATGCCATTCACGTCCAAAGTTGGGCGAATACTCACCTGCTCTATGACAGAATAGCCGTTTTCGCCCCTTGTAGCCGCAATTCCCAAATCCTTGCAATATTCCGCATAGTCAAAAGGGCGTTTCGCCATTTCTGCCCGATATTCTGCCGTCATTTCTTCCACTTTGTCATAAAAACCTGCCACTTTAACCTTGCCTTCTGCATCATGCAAAGAGGCTATCATTTGGCACAACACATTGACCGGATTTGCTACTGCGCCGCCATAAACCCCTGAATGTAAGTCTCTATTCGGGCCCACAACTTCTACTTCCATATAAGACAACCCCCTCAAACCTACTGTTATAGAAGGACAATCGTTGGAAACAATAGAAGTATCTGAAACCAAAACGACATCTGCTTTGAGCATTTCGACATGACTGTTTACAAAACCTTCCAAGTTTCTGCTGCCAATTTCCTCTTCTCCTTCTATCAAAATCTTGACATTGCAAGGCAGTTCGCCCAAAGAATTGAGGATTTCAAGGGCTTTGAGGTGCATATAAACTTGCCCTTTGTCATCACAAGCCCCTCTTGCAAAAATTGCCCCATCAGGGTGAGTTGCTGTTTTTTTGATAGTAGGCTCAAAAGGAGGCGTTTCCCAAAGTTCCAAAGGGTCGGGGGGCTGCACATCATAATGCCCATATACCAAAATCGTAGGCTTGTCGGCACTCACGATTTTTTCGCCATATACAACAGGATGCCCAGGGGTAGCATAAATTTCTGTTCTATCCATATCGAGCGTATCAAGCTGATTTTTAAGCCATTGAGCCGTTTTGAGCATATCCTCTTTATGACGAGAATCCGCGCTAATGCTGGGAATGCGAATCAATTCAAACAATTCCGATAAAAATCTATCAGAATGTTGCGTAACATATTGACTAATTGTGTCCATAAATAACCGGTTATTGACAATTTTGGGGTAAAGGTAAGAGAAATTTCAGCAAAATGCTTAGAAAATTTATCTTTGCAGGGTGGCACACGTTTGCAAGGTGCGCCGCCCTGCAAACCCTATTTAGGATTCCGTCTTTTTCGCAAAAAAATAAAAAAACAAATACAAGAAAATCAAACTATTTTGTACATTTGTCGCAAGAAAATGGCTTTTTACACAAAACAGCCACAAAACTACCTTGTTTTAACCCTCAACTCGCATTTTTTGATACAGATTTGAGCACTATATGCAATATTTTACACAAGACCACGAACTTTTCCGCCAAAGTCTCCGTCAATTCGTTGAAAAAGAGATAGTTCCCTTCATAGACGAGTGGGAAAAGCAAGCCCATATTCCGAGAGAAATCTGGAAAAAAATGGGCGAAATGGGCTATTTTGGCATCAATCATGCCGAAGAATACGGCGGCACAAACTTAGATTTTTTCTTTTCTGCCGTTTATATAGAAGAAATTTCCCGCACGTTGGCTGCAGGTTTTCCTGCGGCAATTACCGTACATCAATATATGGCAGTTGCGCATTTGGCAAAGGCGGGTTCTCATTTTCTCAAAGAAAAATACCTAACACCTGCCATTTTGGGCGAAAAAATAGGCGCATTGGCAATTACAGAACCAAATGGCGGCTCTGATGTAGGAGCTTTGCGCACTTCTGCCCTCAAAGAAGGAGAGGAGTACGTTATAAATGGGAGCAAAACCTTTATAACAAATAGCGTTTATGGCGACTTTATTACGGTTGCCTGTCGCACAAAAGCAGGCAGCAAAGGCGCAGACGGCATAAGCCTTATTGTAGTAGATAGAAATACAGAAGGCTTGACAGTCAATAAGTTAGATAAAATGGGCTGGAATAGCTCGGATACAGGCGAGGTTTTCTTTGACAATGTGCGTGTGCCTATTTCGCATTTAATTGGCGAAGAAGGGCAGGGTTTTTTCTATATAATGGAAAGTTTTCAAGTCGAAAGATTGGTTGGGGCGTTGATGGGCATTTCGGGGGCTGCACATACCTTGGAAGTTACCCTAAAATATGCGTCCGAAAGGGAGGCTTTTGGCAAAAAAATACAACAATTTCAAGTCCTTCGCCATCGAATCGCAGACATGGCTACGGAAATAGAAGCAGCTAAGTGCTTGACTTACAGCACTTGTTGGAAATATATCAACGGCGAATATGTGGCAAAAGAGGCGGCTATGGTTAAATTGTATGCTTCGGAAGTGGGCAAAAAAGTGGCTGATGAATGTCTGCAATTCTTTGGAGGGTATGGTTTTATGAACGATTTTCCCATTTCGAGGGTGTACAGAGATGCAAGAGTTGCGACAATCGTGGCAGGAACTTCGGAGATTATGCGAGAAATTATTGCCAAAATCGTGATAGATGAGGTAAAATATACAAGCAGTTATCAGTTAGCAGGGAACAGTGAGCAGTCATCAATGCGTGCGGAAAAAAAGCCTGAAACGGCTGTGGAGATTATTCGTTCTATTCCTTCGCGTTTTCGGGCAGAAAAAGGGGGAGATTATACGACTATCGTACATTTCGATATTTCGGGAGAAAAGGGTGGGCAGTTTACGGCTGTCATCGAAAAAGGGGCTTGTATTTTGCATGAAGGCTTACTTTTTAGCCCAAAATGCCTCATACAAGCGCAGGACAGCGACTATGCAGACATAGAACTTGGACGTTTGAACCCACAAGCTGCCTATATGACAGGGAAAATTAAGGTCTCGGATATCATGGAAATGATGCAGTTTACGAAGATGTTTCGGAGGGTTTAGGGTTTTTTCTCGCACAGTTGGCTGCAAGGTAGAACATGGTATTTTACCATTTTAACAGGAAATGAATATTGTATTAGCCGACAATTTGATGCTGCAGATTTATTACAAATTATCCTCACTTTGCGGGAATTAAAGGCACTTATTATGAGCAGATAGCAAAAGAGGGAGCTACAAGTTTCTCCTAAAACCCAATTTTCGGTTTGTTAGAAGACTTGTCTTTTTCTATCGTTTTTCTAATTACCTCATATTTCTGCAATTCTGAAAGAGAAACGGTAGCTTGTTGATGCTCAATTATATACAATAACGTTTCCATACTTATGCGTTTTGCGCGGTCTCTGATGGTTTTGCGCGAAGCCTCATCTACGATAAGTTTCAAGTCGCTCGACACATAATTTTCGGTAAATGTGGCTAACTTTTCATAATCTAAACCCAAATCTACAGGGCGGTCTTGCAAATACAGTTGAAACATGGACTTTCTTGCGTCAAAATCGGGGGGCGGAATGTAGTACCATTTTTCTAAGCGTCCTGCGCGCAAAACGGCTTTGTCCAAAGATTCGGGCTTGTTTGTAGAGCCTATAACAAAAACGCCTGCCTCGCCAATGTTATCTAATTGGGAGAGAAATTCATTCACTTCGCCGCTTTGACTTTGATTGTGAACGTTGTCGCGGTTCGGAATCATGGCATCTAACTCGTCAAAATACAAAATGGTTGGGGCTTGTTCGCGCGCTTGTTTGAACAAATTGCCTATTTTTTCTTGCGAACCATGAATATAAATACTCGCTAAGTCGGAAGAAATGACTTTTATGAAATTATAGCCCGCTTCTTCGGCAAATCTTTCGGCAAAAAAGGTCTTTCCACAGCCGGGCGGTCCGTACAATAACATACCATTCGGCAAGCCTATATTGTGTTTTTTGTACTCTTCAGGGTTTTCAAGCACTTCTATAACATCATATTTGAGCTGCTCTTTCAAGGCATTCATGCCAGCAATTGCCGCAAATCCTTTTCCTTTTTTGACGGGAGAAATAGCGGATTTTTCAAAGGTTTTTGTTCCTTTTTCGGACTTATTTCCCTCATTTTGAAGGCTTTGTACTTCTCCTTCCAAAGCCTGTATAAACTCCTGCGCCGATTGAAAGCGTTTTTCGGGGTCTTGATGTAGGGCTTTTTTGAGGATAAAAAAGATAGTTTCCTCAAAATCAAGGATTTGATGAGCGACATTTGGAAAAGCAAGCGGCTTTTGACGTTCTGCCAATATGATTTCTGCTGTTTCGCCCTTTTCTGCCATATATTTTGACACTTCTTTGAACCACGGCGGCATTCCACACAAAAGATGGTACATAACCGCACCTACGGAAAATAAATCGGATTGTGGGGAAAATAAATTATGGAAACATTCTGAAGCAACATATTGTAAATCAAGCCCTTGCTTGTTAAAACTTTTGGTAGATTGGTGAAAGCCCCGCGCATAGCCAAAATCTATCAACTTCGCTACTGCCGTTTCTCCCGCCATATCAAGCATTATATTTTGGGGCGTAATTTCGTTGTGAATGATAGGATTCGGCAGGCTATGCAAATATTCCAAGCCTCGTAAAATCCCTGTAGCCATATTTTTTACCTCATACCAAGTCGTTATTTTTTCTCTGGAGATGTGGGCAGCAAGCGTTTCTCCAGCAATAAAATCTAAGACCAAAAAAGGGAATTTTCTGCCCTCATAGTGCAGTTCGCCGCTGTCTTTGTAAGCAGCAATATTTTCCTGTTTAAGCGTTTTTAACAATTCTATTTCCAACAAATTATTTTCGCTGTCAAAGGCAGAATGAACCATTTTGGCAAGATAAAACAATTTTAGAAAATATAACTTTCCGTCCTGCCCTTTGACTCGGTAGGTTTCCGCATTGCTGCTGTGCTTTATAAACAGCAAGATGCTGTATTTTTCGTTTACAGAAAAGTGCTTGGGGAGTATGGGGGGGTAATTATTTTTTTCCATCAGTCAATTTTTTATTAGCATGGGACTCTATAAGCGATTTCATTTGAGTAATTGCTACTTTATTTAATTGAATAAGCCTATCTACTCGACTCATTTCTTGTCGAATAAGCAAAGCATTGATGCTTTCCATATTACTCAAAACCACTAGTTGCTCCAAAGATGCTTCATCTCTTAGATTCCCTTTTTTTTCAGGGTTTGCATCTCTCCATTCTTTAGCTGTTTTTCCAAAGAGTGCCATATTCAGCACATCTGCTTCATTTGCATAAACAAAAATAGCCTGTTGTTTTGTAAGTTCTTTTGGAATTAAATTTTCTTTAATCGCATCAGTATGGATTCCATAATTGATTTTGGAGATAATACGTTGCAAGTTCCACGCAAGTTGTTGTTCCTCATTTTCAGCCGTTTTTAGCCGTTTAAACTCGGTAATTAGATAGAGTTTAAACTCAGGTGAAACCCAAGAAGCAAATTCAAATGCAATATCAATATGAGCATAAGTGCCTCCATACCTTCCTGACTTTGAGAACATTCCAATGGCATTAGTGCTTTCAATCCACTTTTGTGGAGACAAGACAAAATAGTTGCTGCCCGCCTCATTTCTAAACCTCTCGAATTCGATAGGGTTAAAATTTGAGTTATTCAACTTCTCCCAAAGTCCAATAAACTCAATCGTACTTCTGTTTCGCATCCAGTTATTGATAACAGAAAATGGTGCTTCTGTGTTTCTTGTTTTAGCAATGTCAGTTAGTGAAATAAACGCTCCCTCTTGACTATTGAACAAGGTTATTTCTTTTTCTTGAACAATTATTTGTGTTGTTGATTTTGCCATCTCTTTGTTTCGTTTTTGGTAGTTTGAATGATTTATTCTTTCTTGCTTTGTTTACAAAGCTTCGTCTCTATTACTGGGTTTTGTGCTAAAATTTCCATTTTCTTGCAAAACCAACTCATATTGAAGTTCATTATTGTTAAGTGCTTGCGGTGTATCTTTTCCAAAATCCTCGTCAGCTATAAATCCTCCCTTGAGTTTGCCACAAGGCGCCTCTTTCATTATTTTTTCGGGATTCCAGCCTTTTCCATAATAGAAAAAAGGCTGATAAGTGCCATTTGTCATTTCAAAGGTATAGGTATTTCCTGCCGAAATATAGGCATGTCTTATTACCTTGTCATTTTTCTTTATCATCACAAGCACATCACTGTTATAGGGCGTTTTTACGCTAATCTTTGAACAGCCAAAATCATCACATTGCTTGTTGCCGCCATAACAATAAGCATAAGGAGTTGCGCCATTACGCAAAGAATTGTGAATAAATTTGTCATAAATGGCTTGTTCTGCTCGTTGTTTTTCAAGTTCGGCTGCTTGCTTTATTTGCCTTTCCTTGTCTTGTTCTGCTTGTAACAGAGCTTCAGCTTCTCGTTTTTGGGCATCTTCAAGGCTATCTGCCCTTTGTTTTTGGGCTAATTCTACGCGTTGTTGTTCTTCTTTTGCTATGCGGTTGTTTTTTTCTTGGTCTGATTCGCAGGCTGCAAATAAGAAAGTAGCGATAAGAAATAAGGGAATTGTTTTTTTCATAAATTGTGAGATTGTTTAAAATAAATAAATAATTGATTATCAATGATTTAATACAATATATATGCTACTCCTTCACAAAGATATGAAAAAAGCATCAAAAGAGAAGCATTATGTTGAAAAAAGGTAACTATTTAGGTAGGCAACCCCTTCGAGGGGTTAGCACCCGCTCGAAGGGTTACTTACTCCAACGAATTTAGTTTCGCTGCCCTTCGAGTGGTCGGAGACCCTCGAAGCGGCTTTAACCT
>JAYUZN010000446.1:0-15672 GCA_043751755.1 Bacteroidota bacterium
AAGGGTAAACGTATGTCAGATTTCGACTAACTATGAGCTATTCAGATTTTCTCAAAGAATATAGCCAATCGGGTTTTCCGAATCCAGAAGCCTATACCAAACGCAGATTTTGCTGCGCCCGGGCTACACGTTTGAAGAAATGAAATGCCTGCCTAATGGCACATTTCAGACCTGCGAAACGGCTTGTTTGCCCGTTTATGGCACGATTACGCAAACAATCGAAAGTCCTGCTGTATATACAGACAGCACTTATTATGAGTTTACGATAAGGGAGGCAGGGCGGGTTAAGAAAATTCCTTGCAAGTAAAGGCTTTAGAAGACACAAAAAACGCTGTTATACCCGTTATAACAGCGTTTTTTTGTAGGCAGATTTTTGACATTCCCGCACAAAACCCCTATCTTTGTGTTATTATTTCAACACAGTAAGCAAAAATGGAAACTACACCATACAAAGAGGCACTTCGCTACATGGCAAATGCCAAAGAAACCTTACAAAAGGCAAAAAAAGAAGATGGCTTTTACAATGACATCAAATATGTAAAAACCGCTTCTGGAACTGCCTACAGTGGCGTTTTATTCGCCCTTGACGAATTCTTGAGGCGCAAAGAGGGTGTTAATAAATTCAAAAAGCCTAAATCTATCGAAGATTACACCGCCCGAATTACCAAATTAGACAAAAAATTGCGGACATTGGTCAATGATGCTTATATTTATTTGCATTTAGATGGCTACTATCATGGCACAAATTCTGTAGAAATCATTACAAATGGCATGGATAAAGCCTACAAAATCATTGAATACATCAAAGATTGAACACGAAGGGTTGCAAACTTTCTAAAAGTTTGCAACCCTCAAAAATAAATATCAAAATAAATTTGCACTTCTCCTTTTTTCTCCTTTCCTTTGCTGTACAGACATCGAAAAAAGCGAAGGACTTGCAAGCAGTCCTATTTTCATAGGGCTATTTTTGTGCCTAAACCTTGCGTTTTCATTGGTTAATATAACAAGAAAAGCGGTTTATCCTTTCCGAGCGGTAGCCCCGTATGTTCAAGATTCCTTCGGGTTTTTTGGTGTCTGTAGCGGAATTGGGTAAGCCGTTTTTTCTATTTACCCAGCTCAATCCATTAACCAACAGACACAATGGAAGCGAAAACAAACCAAGCTACAGAGGCAGTAGCGCACGTACTCACCGCACAGGAAGCCAGAATCCTTGAGGCTGTAAAAGATTTCAAAATGATGAAAGACATTTCAGAAATGTTAGAGACCTTTTCAGACATGTTTGAATTAGCAATCGTCCACAATAGTGTAGATGACACAAATTATCGTTCAACTATGGTGTACGACTATACCACCATAAAACGGCTCATAAAAGGCATACAAGCCGCGTAATCGCAGCGACATAACACAAAAAAACACCTGTCAGGTTTCAAAACCTGACAGGTGTTTTTTTTATTTTATATCGTAGGGAAAATATTGTCAATATCGCTTGAAACGTCATTTATTCCCAAACTCCTTAAATAGCCGTCCGTTTCTTCAATGCTTGCATGGCGCATTTGCAGCTGCAAAATCTTTGAGTTTCATACCCGCCTTGCAGCATGCCACCGCACCGGTATGTTTCCACGAATACAGCTTGTAAACTGCCGTATCAAATCCCATATGTTTTAGGAGATTTTGATGCCTCAAAGCCATATATCTCGGACCAATCGGAGTTGATGCAGGCGCAAGTGATGCCGAAAAAAGGTAATAATTCGGCTGAAAACTCAATACGCCACTCTCATAAATAGCCGCCATGAGCGGTCTGGGGATATGTACAAATTGCCGTTTTTTGTTTTTGGCAATGTCCGCCCGTACCAAAATCTTACATTCTTCGGGGTAAATGTCTCCTACTGTTAGTAAGCGAATTTCTCCTGGTCTAATAAATCCGTAAAAAATAAACTGCACAAACAGCCACAAATACGGCTCTTTTTCCTGCATTTCGGCTGCAATGCGTTTGCGCTGATGTTGCTGAAAATACAGAGCTGGGGTTTTGTGATTGCCTTTGTAGGTTTGGATATGCAAAAAGGGATTCGTTCTATCCTTGAACGCATCTGCCCAAATTACCCCAAAAATGCGCACATATTCATTGAAGGTAGATTTAGCCAACTTTTTGCGCAAAAAGTGTTCAAACAGGCTTGCTTCTTTTTCCTCAAAAATAGTCAATTTGTTTCGTTCAATCCACTCAATCAAAACGGTACATTTTGAGCTATAGGATTGTACCGTTTTTTTGCGCCACAGATGCGAATTGTACTCGATATAGGTACGAATCGCAGCCTTTACCCCTTCGATTTTACTAAGCGGACCATCAGCCCTGACCAAATCCAATGAAGTACATAGCTCCAAAATCATTGCATCAGCCAAAGCCCTGCGCTTATCAACTTCTTTTTCCTTATTCATGCCTCCTTTTGCACGAACTCTTTTGCCATTGAGATAATACTCAATGTACCAGTCCTTACCCATATTGCCGACAAAGTCGTGAAGCAATATTTTTTTTTCTCTTTGCATAGTTTGAATATTTTTTCAAACGCCGCAAAGCAGTGCTAAAAAGAATCGTGCCAACTCCTTTCAAAATTGGCACGATTAAGTAATTGAAAATCAGCGTTTTAACACGCTTTGCGGAGAGAGCGGGATTCGAACCCGCGATAAGCTTTTGACCTATACACACTTTCCAGGCGTGCTCCTTCAACCACTCGGACACCTCTCCGTTTTTTTGGGAGTGCAAAGGTAAGTTGTTTTGGTGAGTTATCAAAATTTTTTTGAGAGATTATTTTTTATTTGCAAAAATAAATGACTTTTTTGGCTATTTTGCCCCAAATTGATAACCTATTGCCCCCCAAAGCCGTTATCAGCATAATAAAACACGACTTGATGGTAAAACATATTTACAAAATAATTGCGGTAATGCTATTGATATATGCAATGATAGCGGGCTTGACCATGAGTTTTCCCAATATGGGAAATCTGGGGCATAGTCAGCGTAATATCTTTTATCATGTTCCTATGTGGTTCACTACGATTGTGATGATGGGTATTTCGGTGTTTCAAAGTGTGAAATTTTTGCGTATGATTGACCCCGATTATGAAAAAATAGAATCTCCTTTAATAGCAGATATAAAAGCCGTAGAAGCAGCAAAAATTGGGCTGGCGTTCAATTTTTTGGGGCTGATAACAGGCATTATTTGGTCAAGGGTTTCGTGGAATGCACATTTGCCCTCCTCGAATGTTGATGCGTGGTGGGGCTGGGACCCGATTCAAATTTGTGGTTTGGTCTCTTTGCTGATTTATGGCGGCTATTTTTTGTTGCGTTCTTCTTTTGAAGATGCCGAACAAAAGGCGAAAATGTCGGCGGTTCTCAATATTTTTGCCTTTGCTACCCTCATTCCCTTGTATTTTATTGTTCCCAAAATGTTTGAAGGCTTGCATCCTACGGCTTCTAACAGTGATGCAGGAGGAGGGTCTTTTTTGGCGGGCAGTAAAACGATTGGAGGCGGACAGTTTAGAATGATTTTTTGGGCAGGCATTTTTGGCTTTATTTTGCTCGGAATATGGATATATGAATTGCGGATAAGAATCCAAAAACTGGGTTTGTTGCTCGCAGATGAGCACAGATAAAAGCAGATTTCGCAGATAAAAATATTCACTTATATGGAACATTTACAATATCCGATTGGGAAATTTGAATATGGCAAAAGGTATACTTTGGCAGAAATCAGAGAAAATATCACCTATTTGAAGGCTTTTCCTCCAATTTTGGTCAAAAAAGTAGCACATGCCCCCGATGAATTATTAGATACGCCTTATCGCCCAAAAGGTTGGACGGTGCGACAAGTCGTACATCATTTGGTGGATAGCCATATACATGCGTATATTCGCAGCAAATTGCTTTTGACGGAGGAGAATCCTACGATTAATCCCTATCAAGAGCCTATTTGGGCAGAAATGGAAGATGCAAAGCATTTGCCTGTTTCGGTTTCTTTGCAGATTTTGGAGGGCTTGCATCTGCGTTGGACTTTGGCATTGGAAAATGTGCCTGATGCCGATTTTTCACGCACTTATACGCATCCTCAATATGGGCATATTTTTGAATTGGGCGAAGTGATGGCTTTATATGCTTGGCATTGTAAGCATCATTTAGCGCATATTTCCTTGGTTCTCGCAGATTAGCACAGATTTAACCGCAGATTTTCGCAGATAAAATACCTTCTACCTCTGCGAAATTTGCTTACATTTGCGTTTATCTGCGTGAACTCACATAATTTTATATAGAATGGAAAACGATATTTTATTGATGAGCGACAAAATTTATTCTGTATTAGGAATATTGTTACTCATTTTCGGGGTTTTGATTTATATGCTTGTTTCTAATGAAAAGAAAATCAAGCAATTAGAAGATAAAATAAAAGACAAATGAAGCCAGCATCTATTGTATTGCTCATCATAATTGCCCTTTTTACGGTAGGGCTTGCTGTGAATTTTTCGGGAAATAGCAGCACTTATACCACTTTTTCGGAGGCAAAAAAAAGCCAAGATAGGGTGCATATTGTCGGGAAATGGACCCGCAAAGAAGAGTCAAATTATGATACTTCTCAGGATATTTTTACCTTTTATTTAGAAGATACGACAGGCATAAGTGCGCAAGTTGCCTACCATGACCCTAAGCCTATGGACTTTGAAAAGGCGGAAAGAGTGGTCGTAATTGGGCATTTTGAAACGCCAGAAGTCTTTGATGCGGAGAAAATTATAATGAAATGCCCGTCTAAATATGGGGAGGAAGAAATAAAGCCTTGAGGATTTCACGCAGATTTTCGCAAATATTTTTTCATCTGCGTGAATCTGCGTCCCCATCTGCGAAAATCTGCGTGAATCTACCCTTCATTCAACAAAAAAACCGCATCATTTCCCCCACTTTCTCGCAATTCTACGGACACTTTTTGGCTTTGAATCGTATCTACTGCAATCCCCACAATAGAGGCTTCTACAGGCAGTTCTCGATTGTGAACTCTATCTACTAACACCATCAAATCCACCGACTTAGGTCGCCCGTAGGCAAGCATTGCGTCCATAGCAGCCCGAATCGTGCGCCCTGTATAAAGTACATCATCTATTAAAATCACTTTTTTCCCTTCTATCAAAAAGTCTATACGGGTCTGATTTGCCTGTAAAGGGGCAGGACGACGACGAAAATCATCGCGAAAAAAGGTTACATCTAACTCTCCATAAGGAATGTTAATTTCGGGCATCAAATCGCACAAAACTTGGCACATTCTCTGCGAAAAATATACTCCTCTCGGCTGCAAACCTATCATGACTGTTTGCGAAAAGTTGCCGTATTTTTCTATCAACTCATGCGCCATGCGCAAAAGTGTAACGTCTAATTTTTTATTGGGAAAAAGATTGAGCATAAAACAGTGAACAATTAGCAGTGAACAGTTAGCAGCGAAATTTGGGGTAGGTAAGCTCCTATTTTATCTGCGAAATCTGCTATCATCTGCGCAAATCTGCGTGAAATACGTGAAAAAACTACTTCCAAACTACCTCTTGTAATTCAGGCACAAACTGCTTTACCACAGGAAATAAGCCCTGATTAACTGTAGTAGAAACGTAAGGACAGCCATGACAAGAGCCTGCAAGAGAGACTTTTAGCACGCCATTTTCAAAAGATTCTATCAAAATATCTCCGCCGTCTTCTTGTGCAGCAGGGCGAATATGCCTATCCAAAATCTGTCCTATCATTTCTAACAACTCATCATCTGTTTTGACATGCTTCCTTTCCGTAATTCCCAAATACAAAATAGGCTCATTATTTCCCAAATGCGTGCTAATCATGTTCCGTATTTCGGGCAAAACCGCTTCCCATTCTATCTCCGCACTCGCCAATTTCAAGACCGTTATATGGTTTTTGAAAATAAGTACTCTATCTATGTATTTGAGCATCATCAGTTTGCGGGCAAGGGGCGAATAGCCAGTATCCGAAAATATCCGAAATTCGTAAGGCTCTTGCGTCAGCATACCATTTTCCAATACAAATTTAATCGCATGAGGATTCGGAACGCCTTCTATATGTAAATTTACTTGTCGCATTTGAAAATATTTGATATGTGTACAAAGGTAGGGATTTTTTAGCGATTGGCATAGTATTTCAAAAAAAAGGTAAAACAGGGTGGGACGCTGCCACTCCGAATGCCATTTAGAAAATGGCAGCTACGGTAGGACATCCGGAGTTGCCATTTTCTAAATGACAGTAGCAACTAACGAATTAAAGTAACCGTTCCTGCTTGTGAAACCGTTTTGCCATTTTCCAATATCGCATGTAACAAAAACGTATATACGCCTTCCTGCACAGGTTTTTCCTCCTTTTTACCGTTCCAAGGCTTATCCATCTGTTGCGTTTGATAAACTATTTTTCCCCAACGGTCATAAATGGTAAAATCCATTTCTACGACATGCGAGCCGATAGGTCCAAATGTTTCATTCAGATTGTCGCCATTCGGCGAAAAAGCATTGCCAATAAATATCGTCCCATTCGGAATAATGTGGTAGGTTAAACCATATATATCTGAACAATACTCATTTTCTGCCCACAAAGTTACTTTCCACGCGCCTGTATCGGGAATTGTGAGCATGGGGTCTGTGAGGGTAGAAGTGCCGATTCCTCCAAAAGTCCACAAATAAGCAGTAGCATTTCGGGAGAGATTTTGAAATTGAAAGGTAGCTTCTTCCAACAAAAGCGGCTTAGAATTGTCTGGCATACTCTCAAAATAAGCTTCTACTTGGGGCGAAAGATAAGGCACATTTATGCTTAGATTCAGGCTATCTCCTCCGTATGGAAAACAACCGCCTGCATCTATCACTTGCACTGTGTAAATGCCCGTAGAAAGGTTGTTTAGGCTATTTGTGGTGTCCCCTGTGTTCCAAAGATAGCTATAAGGACCGATTCCGCCCTGTAGCAAAACGCTTATCTGTCCATTGTGTGTCGTAAATTCGCAGTTTTCGGGACTCATTTCTACGGTTGTAGCTATAGGCAGATAGGTTTGACAATCTACGAAAGTAACTTGTATGGTATCCCAGCCCCAACAATCCGCATAATGAATGGTGTATATAAACGTATAAACGCCCGGCGCAGTAACGCTAATAGATGTGCTTGGGTTTAGGCTATTGCCCATCGTAGCCACAGCAGGCAAATTTCCCATTTGCAACCATTCCACAGGCTCATTTTGGGCAGGAATATTGCCATTCAAGGTAGTAGAAACCGAAGGATTCAAGTAAGGATAGAGCAAAACAATATCCTGACCCGCATCTGTCGGACTATGCTCGCCCGAATAGGGGGGAACGGTCAGGGTTATGGCATAACTACAACCTGCCGAAACCACAGAAATGGTATAAGTTTCCGCGCCTATATCTTGAATCCAAGGATTAAAGGTATTCCCAACTACTTCTCCAGCACTATTTGTCCATGTATATTGCCAGCCTGCATTATCAGAGGCAAAAAGCTGAATAGTGCTATCACAATGTCGCTGCCATGAAGTAGTAAATAAGCAATCTGAGAAATTGACTTGTACCGTATCCCAACCCGAACAATCCGCATAATGGATATTATATACAAAGGTATAGATTCCTGGCACAGTAATCGTAATGAGGGTACTCGCATTTAGGGGATTGACAATTGTAGCCACAGAAGGCAATGTTCCGACTTGCAACCACTCCACAGGCTCATTTTGAGTAGGCACATTTCCATTCAAAGTAGTCGAAGTCGAAGGGCTTGAATAGGATAAAATGATGTCTGCTCCTGCGTCTATAGGAGTAGGATTTCCAGAATAGGGCGGAACCGTAACAGTTGTAGCATAACTACAACCTGCTGAAACCACCGAAATCGTATAAGTTTCCGCTCCTATATCCTGAATCCAAGGATTATAGGTATTTCCGACCACTCCCCCCGCACTATTTGTCCAAGTATATTGCCAGCCTGCATAATCAGGGGCAAAAAACTGAATGGTATTATCGCAATATCGCTGCCAGGAAGCGGTAAAAGAGAGTTGTGTAACATTTGCCGTAAAATCCGAACTTGCGCCACAGCCATCATATACCATAAATTGATAGGAGCCAATAGGCAGATTGGGAAAAGTAGCAAAGGTATCTGCTGTCGTGATTTGCGTAGGTGCATAACCCGTAGGAGGATTGAGGAGATTGTAGGTAAAAGGTGCGCCATTTCCTGTCACAATCAGCAAAACATTTGCCGATGTAACCCCATTGCAAACCAGCCCTGTAAGCCCTGTGAGATTCGGCTGTTGATAGGCAGGTACAAAAATATCGAATATCTTTATATCTACATTTGCCCGCCTCAATCGAATATGGTACATTCCGCCCAAAGTCAAATCGCAAAACAAGCCTGTAGTATTGCTGCTGAGGAAGCTATTTTGGTAGTACAAATAATAGTAATCGGGAGTGGGATAACATACATTTACATTGAAGGCATTTTCGTAGTATATCCAATCAAGTGTGGTCATGCCGCCCGTAGCCTGAATACAGGCCAAATTCGTACACAAAGAGCTAATCGTAGCATTGAGGGTAGTATCTGGAAAAGGGGGCAAAGTAAAGGTAAACATCTCGCAATCGGGTGAAGTAAAGGTATAAGTGCCTACACTTAAGTTCTTGAATTTCAAGGAGTCTAAGGCATCATGTTGAATCACATTGCCGTTTATATCTATCAAGCCATACAAGGTTCCTATGGGCGGATTCGTCTTCAGGTTCCATACCAAATTCCCTAAATAGCTCGACAACTCCAAACAATAAATAGCGTTAAAGGGCTGACCTATCGTAAATTGCCGAATAACCGTATCACAATTTCCTCTCGTAACCGTCAAAGTATAGGTATCATTCATTAGATTGGGAAAAAGCCCTGTGGTATTTTGCTGAAAAAATGCCGTATTTATGCCCGTCAAAGCATATACAGGAACCAAATCGCCCTGTGCATTTTGCGGCAGCGTGAGAAAAGCCTGCAAATTTCTACAGCCTATTATATCATATTCCAAATCGCCAATAGAATCCAATTGCACCCATTGCGAAATAGAAATGTTGTTAATCGTGTCTTTGGCAAAAACTTGATACCACTGCCCTGGAATGAGATTTGGAAAAATGCCATCAGTATTTCCCAACACTACAGGCGCGCCTGTAGCATCATGCAAGGCAAAAACCAAGCCCGAAGGACAAGCTCCGACCATCAATAATCGGCAATCTTTGGTAAAATCCGTAAAATACAAAGAGGTATCAAAGGTATCTATTTTGAGGATAAAGCCCGTAGGAGAGATGATATTTAGCACATAGATATTGGCAGGAATATAGGGGAAAATGCCCGTAGCATTGCTGGCATACAGACTTCCATTAGAAAGGTAGTATAAATTGTAGCTCACATTTGGCGTTTGACAGGTAAGCACTAAGGTATTGCCACAGCCGAGCGTTTGTCCACTGCCAGGGTCTCCTCCTGGGATAGGCGTTCCATTCCCTCCTCCACCGCCGCCTGTGGGCAGATACAGCATACCTCCCGTATAACTTATTTCACAATCGGAGATAAGCGGATAAAAATTATCACAATTATCAATCATCGTAAAAGATTGAATACCAGACAGTAAGCCATCAAAATGCACAGGCAAATCCAACGCAGAATTGATAATTTGCGTATCGGGCGTAGCACAACTATTGCAAATAATCGTTATCGGAAAATGGGGGTTATGGGTTAAATAACCATTTTCAAGCGTAATATCCATCTGCCCATTAAAACTCGAACCGCCCCCACAGCTAATCACTGCCTCCAAGCAATAGAAATCTACGTAAGACAGATAGCCCATACAAGCATCATTTACTTTACACATATAATATTGCCCATTGTTCGGCGTAGGAAGCCCTGCAAAAACGCCTGAATTATTGGTAAATGTGTTATTTCCAGTATTTACCGTAAAAGTATAAGGCTGAATCCCACCTGTAGCCGAAATGGTAACATTTCCATTCGTACAATTGATACAATCTAAGGACAATATGGGATAAAGACATGAATGACTCGTAATGCTATCCTTGTGTCCACAAGCATCAAGTACCACAATTTTGTATTGACAACCCAGCAGATTCGGGAAATTCCCCGCAGAATCCGTTTGCGTACCATTTGCAGCCGTAGTGCAAGTGTAGAGATAGGGTGCAACTCCACCCGAAGCCGTTGCGGTAAGATTGTAGGTAACAGAATCTACAAAGGTGCAATTTGTGAAAATATTGATATTCGTGGTATTTACCGCCACAGATGCGGTATAAATATTGGCACAAGAATCCTTAACCCTTATATAACAAGTATTTACGATAGGAATATTGGTAAAAACATTGGAATTTTGATACGCCCCAAAAGGTCCGTTAGGTCCCACAACAGACATTGCATACTCAAAAGGCGCGCGCCCAAAACTCACATTTGCCACCACATTGCAATTGCTATACACACAAGCAAGCAAAGGTTCGGTATAATTTCCCGTAATCGTATCGGCAATAACATTGGACATTACGCCATTCGCATCTGTTACCTGCACTTGATACGGGGCAGGTACTAAGCCATTTATAAGGTAGCTATTCGCAGATACCGTTCCACTCGGAATCCCATTGAGCAAAAAAGTGTAGGGAGCAGTTCCGCCATTTACCGTAACATTGATGCCTCCATTGGCACTACAAGTAGCATTGACCGTAGTCGTAGTAATGGTAATTTGTGCGAATAAATGGGAACCATAAGAGAGCAAAAAAAAGAGAATAAAGAATTGGTTTTTCATAAATGTTGGATGTTATTATTTCATTATATGGTAAGAAATAATTTTCCAAATAAAACGAAAATGTGCTTGAAACTCTCTTTTTTTAGCCTCAACTGTATAAAAAGGGGGCTTAATGGTAAAATCCCGTACCTGCCATTTTCCAAATGGCAGCCTCTCTGAATGCCATTTAGAAAATGGCATCTACGGTAGCGCATTTGCTCTTTCCAAATCTGTAGGCGTATCTATTGCAATAGATTGATAATCAGTTATTACTGTCAAGATAGAGAAGCCATTTTCTAACCATCTCAACTGCTCCAAAGACTCTGCAAGTTCCAAAGAAGTAGGAGAAAGGGCAGAAACAGCCTGTAAAGTCGCTTTGTTAAACCCATAAATTCCTACATGTTGATAAAAAGTATGCTTTGTTACAGGCATATTTCTCAAAAAAGGAATGGAGCTTCGGCTAAAATAAAGGGCGTATCCTTTGTTATCTCTCACAACTTTTACTACATTCGGATTTGAAAGCTGCGAAAAATCGGCTATTTTGTGAATTAACGTGGCAATTTGTGGCTGTTCTTCCCTCATTTTTTGGCACAAAATAGTTATTGCTTCTGGCGCAATAAAAGGTTCATCTCCTTGAATATTGAGGTAAGCCTCAAAATCAGGATATTTTTCTGCCACTTCTGCCACCCTATCTGTGCCTGTCAAATGCGCAGGAGAAGTCATTTCTACCTTTCCCCCAAAAGCCAAGACATGCGCCATTATTCGCTCATCTTCAGTAGCGACAATGACCTCTGTAAGCGAATGGGCTTTTTTGCACTGCTCATAGACGTGTTGTATCATGCTTTTCCCTTGAATTTCGACTAAGGGCTTGCCTGGGAAACGAGTCGAGGCGTAGCGTGCAGGAATAATGGCTAAGATTTTCATGAAAAAAGGCGAATAATAATCGGCTACAATTGTGTTAAATTAAGTTCTTTTTGGATTTTTTTTACATAGCTTACCTTTGTCTGAGACATTTTTGCAATTTGCTTCACACCGATTAGCCCAAGTTGCAAGAGTTCTATGACAAAAAACCTTTGCAATTCGGTAGCCTTTTTTTCGCCTTCCTCTTTCCCTTTGAGATAGACATAATCATTTTCGAGTTGATAAAATGTTGATACACTTTCCATAATATGCTGAATTAAGGGTACTAAGTTACGAAGATTTCCTAATATACGCAACTGTTGAAAATATTTTTGAAAAGAAAGCTGCCCTTGAGAAGTCTTGTACAATCTATTAACAATTTCTTTAATCACTTGTTCGGGCTTTTTTTGCTTAAAATCACTTAAAATCGCAAATAAAATTTCTTCTGGTTTATTTGATGAAATAAAATATTCATAATCAATCCCAATCATTTTTACGAGGGAATATGAAAATAATAATGAATCATGTTTTAACTCTTTTTCCATATTTATTTCCCCTTTTCCAAGAAATATAACAAACTGTTTAATAGGTAATTTATATTTTCTATAAATAAAAGCATAATACTCTAACATTCTATGAACCATTTCATCATCTTGTAATACCTGAAACTCTACTTGCAAAATATATGATTTACCTGAAGAATCTTTTACCTTTTTTAAAAAATCAGGCTTCCTTTCAAGCGTAAGTTGTAAATCATCAGGAATCTCTTCCGATTCAACTATATGAATGTCCAATACTTTTTCAAACAAAGCTGGCAAAATAGCCTCTATATTTTCCTTTACAACTTTGTCATATTGACTAACCTGCCGTTGCTTTTTACGATTATTTTGTGTTTTCATGCTGCAAAAATAACCAAAATACCGTATTTATTATCAAAATTCTTCAGTCTATTAAAATTATAATCTTCAATACTCGTAAATTACAATTCCCATAAACAACTTTCCCGCTCTTTTTTCGTATGCAGAGGTATATTATTATTTTTCATCATCAATTTTTCCTATTATGACAAAACACATATTACTAATAGCTACCCTACTCGGGTTTTCATGGGCTATGTTTGGGCAAAAACCCATCAAAGCCCCTGTAGCCCTTAATCTTGCCTATAATTGCAAGCAAAATGTAGAAATGCTAGGCGAATTTAAGCAAGTAACAGAGCATATTTTGGTAAAAGAAGCCTCAAAAGCCTTACAAATGCTGCCTGCTACTTTTGAAACGGTAACAGAGCAGATTTTAGTTTCGCCCGAACATACAGACAAGGACGAAATGCAAAGTATAACCGAACAAGTACTCGTCAAATCTGCAAGCAAACAATTAACCGTTTTCCCGCCTATATTTCAATCGGTAAATGAGCAAGTACTTGTAAGAGAAGGATATACAGCGACCATTCACATGGGAGGAGTGAGTCAAAATGTGCAGATTCCGCCACAATTCAAGACGATAAGCAGACAAATTCTGCAAAAGCCAGCAACCGTTAAAGAAATCGACATTCCCGCAGAATACCAGACTTTTATGCGGAAGTTAATCAAGACCCACGCACCACAAAGCGCAAAAGCTGGCACTGTTTCCCCACGTACCTACCCCGCAGAATATAAAACTATCACCAAACAAATGGTGAAAACGCCTCCTTCCATAAAAGAAATGGACCTTCCTGCCGAATATGCGACTATCAAGAAGGACGTAATGGTCAAAAAAGGGCAAATGAGTGAAGTTTCCGTCTTATGTGAAAACGAATTGAATGCCAAACTCATTCAAAAGTTGTATAGTAGTTTGCAAACGAAGGGCTATAGCCTGCCTACAGAAACGACTTTATCCCTCAATTTCTGGAAAAATCTGGTGGCATATCAGTTTGCAACAGGCTTGCCTTTAGGCGCATTAGACGCAAAAACAGTAGAAAGTTTGGTAAAATAGCTTGGATTGTGGCAAAAAATAGCGACTTTTGCCCCCAAATCTATTTATGTTGAAAATGGCGACCAAAAAAGTTTCTGATACTTTCACAACTCGTACCGAATTGGTACTTCCCAATGACACGAATACGCTTGGCAACCTTATGGGCGGGCGGCTGCTGCATTGGATGGACATTATCACCGCAATTTCTGCCCAAAAAGCCTCTAATCGCGTTGTGGTAACGGCTTCTGTGGATTTTGTAGAGTTTAAATCTGCTATCAAATTGGGGGAAATTGTTGTGTTAGAAGCAAAAGTAACAAGGGCTTTTACGTCTTCTATGGAGGTAAGAGTAGATGTATGGGCAGAAAACCTGCAAACAGGCGACAAACGCAAGTCAAATTCTGCCTATTTTACCTTTGTGGCGGTGGACCAAAATGGCAATCCCATTCCTGTAAATCAAATTGAGCCAGAAACGGCGGAGGATAATGAGTCATTTGACAGTGCGCAGTCACGGAGGGAATTGCGCTTGTTATTGGCAGGGAGAATGAAGGCGGAGGATTCGGATAGCTGGAAAAAATTGCTTTCTTGAGTTGATTCGGGCAAATTTGTGTAATGGCTTAATTCGTGTTAATTCGTGTAATTCGTGGCATAACCAAAAAAATAGCGGCAGGAAAATATCGCATCTTCCTGCCGCAAAGTTATGAGAAAAACGAAAATTCCATCCTCTTGCTACATAAACATGTTCAATTATCATACCAACATTTTGGCATACCTAAATATATGAAAAAAAAGGTACAATATGGCTTAAATCGCTCATTTTGGGCGTTTTTTGTATTAGTTTTATTTTACGTAAATTCCACTTTTTCCCAAAATACGCCTTATCGGGTAAAAATGGGAAAAGATATTGGCATTGTCGTAGGCGGGCTTGGGCTTACAAGCGGGGCGTATCTTTGGGAAAAACACCTTTCTCCGCTTACGCCTTCGCAAATTGCAGGCTTGGATAGAAACAATATTCCCAAATTCGATAGAATCGCCTCTTATCAATGGCATCCTACCGCAAAATGGCAAAGTGATGTGTTGTTATTTGGTTCAGGATTAGCTCCTTTGGCACTTATGGCAGACAAAGATATGCGCAAAGATTGGCAAATTTTGGGTTTGTTGGGTTTAGAAACATTTGTTGTAAATGTAGGTATTACCAATCTGGTCAAAAATGCAGTCCATAGAACTCGCCCTTTTGTTTACAATAACAATGCACCTATGGACATCAAAACGCAGCAAGATGCACGTCTTTCTTTCTTTTCTGGGCATACTTCTACCGTTTCTTCTCTGTCTTTTTTTGCTGCACAAGCCTTCACAGACTATCACCCACATAGCAAAGCTCTGCCTTTTATCTGGGGAACTGCTGTTGCTTTGCCCGCACTCACAGGCTATTTGCGGGTACGCGCAGGCAAACATTTTCCCACAGATGTGCTTACAGGCTATTTGATTGGAGCAGCAATTGGGGTCATTGTGCCAAGATTGCACAGAAAATGAGGCAAAAAGAAGCAGCATGAAAATATCACATCTTCATGCTGCTTATGAGAAAAACGAAAATTCCATCCTCTTGCTACATAAACATGTTCAATTTTTATGCCAAAGTTTTAATAGAAAAAAATAGGCAAAAAAAAGGGTTTATAGCCCTCAAATCGCTCAATTTAGCCGTTTTGCTTTTTTGTTTATTTTTTAGGAAATTCCATTTTTCCATAAATTGTATTTTTCAGGGTAAAAATGGGAAAAATGGCAGCTAACAAACCGCACAACATTTTGTCCTTTTGCCAAATTTTCCCTATCTTTGTATTGTATTTCTTATTTTTCAACTTTCATTTTTCATTTACAAGTGTATCTCGCACCTCTCAACTACGACAGGTTTTTCAAAAAAGTTTTTTCGGAACTACGCATTGCCAAGCAATTTTTAGAGGATTTTTTGGGGGTAGAAATCGAAGAAATCAAGGAATTTCCCGTTCAACATAAGCTCACA
>JAYUZN010000447.1:0-10013 GCA_043751755.1 Bacteroidota bacterium
AAAGGCGATTCTATCATTCCGATGGAAAGTATGAAATTGGTTTTTCGCAAAGATTCCGTTTTTTATGTGCCGATTGTTTTCAATCAAAATGAGGGAAAACCTGTTTCTTTTTATTTGAGCCATAAAAATGACAGCCTGTTTCTCTTTGAAAACCCCAAACACGATTTTCCACAAAGGATTATTTATGCTTTTTCGGGGAAAAATAAGCTGCTTGTTACGATAGATGGCAAAATAAATGGCGCATATCACAAAGAGGATTTTAGTTTTACGAAGGAGTAAAAATCTCCCTTTTCACGTAAAAAAAGCCTCCTTATTTAGCCCTTTTTGAGCTAACATAGCTCTCAATTTTTGGAGACATCTTTCCTTTTTCTTGTAAATAGAATGAGGCTTGATTTTGTTGCTTAAGATTCCCGCTGCTACTAAGTCTTCCTGTACCAAAAGCAATGAATCTTCATACATAAGCGATAGCAAAATTTGCCTATCCGCTTCGCTAAAACCTCCCTCAATCATCTCCTGTAAGCAAGCGATATTTTCGCTATCTATTTCTTTTTCTAAAATTAAATAATAATAATAATAGTATATATCACTACCCCCCCCCCCGAATTTTCTTCAGTATTTGCAAGATGAACGCTATTTCTTGTTTTTTGTTGCACTTGAACACATAGGTTGTCCGCTATTTTCCAAAAATAGGCATATTTACTTTTGCTAATTTGGGATATTTTTTCCCAAAAAATGAGAAATACCTCTTGAAAAAAATCCTCTATTTCTACCCCTTTAGGGAGTTTTCGCTTGTATCTTTTGATGAAATTGGGCTTTATATTTTTCGCAAATTGATTGAATAGTTTTGATGACATAGCTCGGATAAGTAATTGAAAAATGAAAAATGAAAAATAAGTCATTTCTTAATGCCGTAGGCACGACATATTTATAGCCCCCATATATCCCCCAATTTATCGCGTTTTTCAACAAGAGGGGGCGGGGACATGTTCTTTCTATAAATATCGCGTCCCTACGGGACTATAAAACCCTCAAAAGTTATTTTATTTTCATCTCTTAAAAAATAAAATTGTGCAAATATACTTTTTTTTTCAAAATAATGTCAAGTTTTTAACAAAAATATAACTATACCTCAAATAAGTTTTCATTCACTGTTATTTTTTGCTACTTGTAGCCTATCCGCTTGGCAGATTTCCCAAAATTGGCAGAAAATATCCCGCGAATAGGGGCTTATTTCCCTGAATGGATAACGAAAATAACACAACTACGTTATGAAAACTATAACGCAAAAGTTCGGCGGGTTTTCCCAAACCCACCGAACTTGAAAGGAGGAGCTTCTGCTGCAAACAGAAGCCCCCTTTTACCACAACTCAAAACGCCAGCCGACTTTCGAAATAAGCGGCGTAATGAGGTCGAGTTGAAAAATCCTGTACCAAGACCTTCCACCACTATATATACGTAAACGTAAACGTTTTTAGTGCGTGGAAGGTAAACTTCTTTGTTTTTCAAACAATTATGAAAAGGAAATTTACCAATTCCGCCCAATTTTTAGCAAACATCTTGCTGCTCTTGTGCTGTACAATTCCTACAGCTGTGTATGGGGCTACTATCTATGTAACTCCCACAGGGGCGGGCGCAACAAATGGCTCAGGCTGGGCTGATGCATATGCTGCCATTCAATTACGGACAGCTATCTTGTCTGCCGCCTCGGGCGATGAAGTATGGGTAGCTACAGGGACTTACAAGCCCACAACTACCAACAATCGAAACTTGAGTTTCGATATTCCCAATGGCGTAAAAGTCTATGGAGGCTTTGCGGGCGTGGAAACCGCCCTTGCGCAGCGAAATGTAACGGCTAATGTAACGACTTTGACGGGCGACATTGGCACTGTAGGCACCACAAGCGATAACTGCTACCATGTAGTAGTGATTGCAGACCGCACTTCATCGGCTACTCGACTGGATGGTTTTACGGTGGAGAAAGGACGGGCTGACTTAGCAAACTTTGGCGGAGGAGAAGGCTGTGGCGCAGGCTTGGTCATCACGGCTATCACTACAAACTGCTCGCCTAACATCGCAAATTGCACTTTCCAAAACAATGAAGCCTACTGGGGAGGTGCCACTTTTTACTACGCCAATAATGGCAAAACCTGCGGGGCTGTTTACACAAGTTGTAAGTTTTTGGGAAATAGCTCATTTTCTGATGGTTCTGCTGTAAGAAGCGAAATTGACAATGGCTCGGTGAGCAATGTGTCTTTTCGGAATTGCCGTTTTAGTGGAAATACTGAACAAAATGGTAGTGGATTGATTTATGAAGTATGTACAGATAATAGCGGCACTACGCCTTCTAATATGAATACCTCGTATATCAATTGCCTCATATCGGGCAATTTCTCCTACAATGCAGGTGCTATTCGCTTTTCTAACAATAACGGAAGTACGCTTACTGCAAATCTTACGAATTGTACGGTTACAGGAAACTATCAATACTACGGTTACATGCGTTTGGAAGGAAGCAATGCTATGACCTTGAATATGCGCAACTGTATTTTGTGGAACAATGGAAACAACTATGTGGATAACTATACAGGTTCTACCGTCAGTGCTTCCGATAATATCGAACAAGGGGCGCAATATGGGGGTTTAGACCAAGACCCTTTGTTTATACAAAGCATAGACCCGTATAGTAGCCCCTATCAAACGGGCAATTTCAAAATAACGCACTGTTCGCCTGCTTATAATACTGGAAATAATGGCTATGTTACCTTGGGTACTGACCTTGCAGGGCTTACGCGTACCATTGCTACGACTGTGGATATAGGGGCTTATGAGGTGCAATCTGTGCCTGCTCGCTTGTATGTGAAACAGGGGGCTACGGGTACAGGAAGTGGTACTTCTTGGACAAATGCCTTTACAGACATACAAACTGCCTTGAGTCCTGCCTGGAATTGCGGGGTAGAGGTATGGGTAGCCGAAGGTACGTATTATCCTACAACAAGTGCGGATAGAACGGTTTCTTTTAATGTGCCAAATGGAATGACTATCTACGGGGGCTTTGCAGGAACGGAAACGGCTCTTGGGCAACGTAATATAACGGCGCATCCTACGATTTTGAGCGGGGATATTGGCACAGTGGGGACAAATGGGGATAATACCTATCAAGTCGTAACTTTTAGAAGCGTGGACAATACGACTTTGTTAGACGGATTTACCATAACGAAATCGCAATTAGACCAAAACTATTATGGCTACGAAGGAGGCGGTATTTTCAATGATGGGGGAAGTCCTACGGTGCAGAATTGTATGATAACCGATAATTTTAGCGGCTATGGGGTGGTAACTTCTACGAATTGGAACTATACAACTGTTCCTGTTCTTAGCTTGATTAACTGCGACATTTATAATAATACAGGTTATAATTATTCTGTTTTAAACAGAGGGAGAAATGGGATTCTTACTACAATGAATCTCTATAATACAAAAATAACAAATAACTATGATATTGGTTTTTATAACAATGAGAATTCTGGAACCTCGGATGCAAACTTTACCAATGTTACGATTGCCAATCAGCCAAGTAATGGCGTTTATAATGAGGGGACTATTACCATAAATAACAGTATCCTTTGGAATAATAATGGCTATGGCTGGAATGGTACTCAAACGCTCAATTACACTAACCTTCAAGGAGGTTGGACAGGTGCTGGAGGGAATAACATTTCCACAAATCCTTCCTTTGTCAATGCAGCCGCAGGAGATTACACGCTTGCTGCCTGTTCTCCTTCCTTAAATGTAGGCAGCAATGCCCTCAACAGCACAAGTACAGACCTTGCAAGCAATACACGTATCTACAATAGTGGCACGATTGACTTAGGTGCGTATGAGTATCAGGCAACACCTGTTACACGCCTCTATGTCAAAACGGCTGCAACAGGCACAGGCACAGGGCTTTCTTGGGCAAATGCGATGGATTTGCAAACAGCTATCAACTATTGTGGCGGCGTAGAAATATGGTGTCAGGCAGGCACCTACTACCCTACAGCAAGTGCAGATAGAACGATTTCATTTAGCCCGCAAAATGGCACACAACTCTATGGAGGCTTTGCAGGAACAGAAACGACTCTTGGGCAACGCAATGTAAGCACAAATGTAACGACTTTGAGTGGGGATATTGGCACAGCAGGAAATAATGCAGACAATTCGTATCGGATTGTTTTGCTTCATAATCGCACAAATGTGAGAATAGATGGCTTTACCCTCGCACAAGGCAGGGCAGACGGCGGCTGTAGTTATTGTTCTTATGGTGGCGCGATTTCTCAATACACAGATATAGACGGAGGTGTTTTTTCCAATGCAGTAGCCAATTGTACCTTTACAGACAATTATGCAAGTGGTGTAGGCGGAGCGATTTTTGATTATGCACATCAAGGCTCTGCTTTAACCATGACCTATGATAACTGTAAGTTTTACAGCAATCACGGCTCTGAAGGCTCCGCCGTTTATTCTGAAGCGGTTTATGGAATTGCCAATGGTTATGTGAATAATGTATCCTATACAGCAATTGTAACGGGTTGTACCTTTCAAGGCAATCAAAACCACAGTAATAACGGTCGTGGCGGAGCTTGGTATCATCGTTCTACTTACGGAACAGGCACGCTTACCTTCAAAAACACGCTTATGTCAGGCAATAACGCAGGTGACGGCGGGGCGATTTTCTTGAGTAACTATCATGTACCTTCGGGCGCAACCATCAATTGTTCTATTATAAACAGCACAATTACAGGGAATTATGCAAGCGGAAGTGGGAATTACGCGGGAGTACGTGTCCAAGATGACAATAGTTCACAAGGCGTTACTCTTACCGTTCAAAACTCCATTCTCTACGGAAATGGAAGTACCGGAAGTACGGCTATATATGATGGCAATGGAAATAATAGCGTTACTGTAGCCAATAGCTGTGTAGAAAGCTATTATCTGGGTACGGGCAATATCACAAGCGCACCTGCCTTTGTAACCGCGATTACTGCAAATTCGCTACCTTCTTTGTTGGGCGATTTTCATGAAGTAAGTTGTTCGCAAACGATTGACGCAGGGCAAAATAGCTATGCAGCAGGCTTATCTACGGATTTGGGCGGAAATACCCGTATCTACAATGCTGCTACAGTCGATATGGGGGCGTATGAATATCAAGCTGCTACTGTTACTCGTCTCTATGTCAAACCTGTTGCAACAGGTACAGGCACAGGGCTTTCTTGGGCAAATGCCATGAATTTGCCTACGGCTCTCGCCTATTGTGCGGGGGTAGAAATCTGGTGCAAAACAGGCACTTACTACCCGACTGCTACTTCAGACAGAACGATTGCTTTTATTGTACCTAGTGGAACACAGTTATATGGGGGCTTTGCAGGAAATGAAACAACCCTTGCACAACGCAATGTAAGCACAAATCTCACGACTTTGAGTGGCGACATTGGCATCATCGGCGATAATACCGACAATTCGTATCGCATTATTTTGCTACATAATATAACCGACATCAGAATAGACGGTTTTACGCTCACAAAAGGACAGGCAGACAATGGCAGTGCTTGTAGTTATTGTAATGATGGGGGAGCGATTTTACAATATACAGATATAGATGGGGCTGCCTTTTCCAACACAATTGCAAATTGTACTTTTACAGACAATTATGCAAGCAATGTAGGAGGTGCGATTTATGATTATTCATATTATGGTTCAGCCTTAACGATGACTTATGACAATTGTAAGTTTAAAAATAATTTTGGCTCAGGAGGGGGTGGAGCAATATATTCTGAAACTGGATATAATGGAAATAGTGCTGTATCCTATACAGCAAATGTAACAGGTTGTAGTTTTCAAGGAAATGATAGTTACTATAGTTCGGGCGGAGCTTGGTATCATTATTCTTATTACGGAGTTGGTACGCTTACTTTCAAAAATACACTCTTTACAGGTAATGCTGCCTATTACGGTGGGGCGATTTATTTGAATAACTACCATTCTGGAGCTGGAACGGTAAATGCTACTCTTATCAATAGTACAATTGCGGGAAACTATGCAAATGTGTCCAATGCAGGGGGTATCTATGTATATGATGACTACAATTCGCAAGGCATTACGCTTACGGTCAAAAACTCCATTCTCTACCACAATGCAGATGGAGGGAATGCCAATGCGCAAATCGGAGATGCAAATGGAAACAATACCATTTCTGTTACCAAAACTTCTGTACAAGGAGGCTATACAGGTTCGGGCAATATCTCTTCAAACCCAGCCTTTGTGTCGCCGATTACGGCAAGTTCTACCCCACAAATGGGCGGGAATTTCCATGTAGATGGCTGTTCTCCTGTGATAGACGCTGGCACAAACAGTTATGCTGCGGGTCTGTCCACAGACTTAGACGGCAATACCCGTATCTACAATGCGGTTACAGTCGATATGGGTGCGTATGAGTTTCAGGGAGCGGCTACGGCAGTACCTGCGACTTTATATGTAAAAGCAAATGCAACGGGCTTGAATGATGGCACTTCTTGGACAAATGCCTTTACGGACTTGCAATCCGCTCTCAACTACTGCACAGGGGTAAGCGAAGTATGGGTAGCAGGTGGCACTTACAAGCCTACAGCAGGCACAAACCGCAATGCTACCTACAACATCAAAGCTGGCTTGAAAGTATATGGAGGCTTTGCTGGAACAGAAACGACTCTGGCACAACGCAGCCTTTCCGCAGCAAATAGCTCTATTCTTTCGGGCGACATTGGCGTGGCAGGCGACATCAATGACAATGTATTTCATATTGTAACCCTGATAAACGTAGGAAATGGGGCAGGGGCAGCGAGGTTAGATGGGTTTACTGTACAGGAAGGAAATACCGAAGGGGCATCTGTCTGGGGAGGAGCAGGAATCTTAATTCAAGCGAACGGTTCAGGGCAGTTGTCTAACCCGAATATAGAGAACTGTAAAATAAAAGGGAATTATTCAGGCTCTTATTATTATTCATCCTCACATGGCGCAGGGATTTACATCTATGCTAATGCAGGAAATTCAAGTCCTAAAATCACAGATTGTGTGTTTAGTGGGAATCATTCTTATGCCTATTATTATTCTAATGGAAGTGCAATTACTTCTGAGCTTGCCAATAGTGGAGCTTCTACCACTACAATTGTAGGCTGTACTTTTTCGGGAAATGGTGGAAATAATTATGCTATTTACAATGGGGCAAATATGACCATTCGTAATTCTATATTTTGGAATAACAATGGTGGGCTATCTGGCAATACTTGTACAGTTACTTATTCCGATATACAAGGCGGCTATACAGGCACAGGCAACTTAGACATAGACCCCAATTTTGTCTATCAAGTTTCCCCTGGCGTAGCTCCTACTACAGCTGGCGATTATCACATTCGTCCCTGTTCGCCCGTAGCAAATGTAGGCTCAAACACCTATGCAACTGCGACTACAGATGTAGAGGGAAATACCCGTATTTTCAATAATACAGTCGATATGGGAGCGTATGAAGTGCAATCTACGAACACAAATGTGCCTACACGTCTCTATGTCAAAGGAAATGCAACAGGCACAAATGTAGGCACTTCTTGGACAAATGCCTTTACCGATTTGCAATCTGCATTGAGATACTGCCCTGGCGTGCAAGAAATTTGGGTAGCACAAGGCACCTACAAACCTACCACTTTTGCCGATAGAAGTGACCGTTTTGCCATTCCTTCGGGTGTGCAGGTCTTAGGCGGCTTTGTGGGAACAGAAACACAGGCTTCTCAAAGAAACTGGAATACGCATGTAACGATTTTGAGTGGAGACATTGGCGTAGCAGGCGATAAAACGGACAATAGTAACATAGTCGTTTATCTAACAGCCGCCTCTAATCTTACCCGAATAGACGGTTTTACGATAAGAGATGCTTACCAAAATTCGGCTATCTATTCCGATAATAGCTCACCCACTATCGAAAATTGTATTATTAGAGACAATGCTTTTTCAGGTGGAAATGGCGGTGGTTTATATACTTATTATGGCACGATGTCCGTCCTGAATTGTACTTTTTCCTACAATAAGGCAAGCACAGGCGGGGCAATTTGGGCGCAATACACCAACTTAACCGTTCAAAATTGTAGCTTTGACCATGACTCTGCCACAAGCGAAGCCGGTGCAGTAGCAAAATACTACAATAGTGGTAGCACTTTTGTCATGGATAATTGTACATTTACAGACAATTACGCACAAACAAATGCAGGAGCTATGCGCATCTATGATTGTTTGTATCAAGTAACAAATTGCCATTTCTTACGAAATACAACCAATAATGCAGGGGGAGCAGTCTTGATTAATGGTTACTATGCAAATGGCAGCCTTAAAAACAGTACCTTTCAAGGCAATAGCGTAAACTTAGGCACAGGCAATGGCGGAGCGGTGTATGATGACTATAGTTATTATGTCAAAACGTATGAAAACTGCCTATTTTCTGGCAATAGTGCCAACTATGGCGGGGCAGTTTATGTGGCAAATGACGCAGGGCAAACCTTCAAAGGCTGCACTTTTGGCGGAAATTATGCCTTGTCTGATGGCGGTGCGCTTCAATCTTTTGCGAATAATAGCAATATCAATCTTCAAAACTGTATATTGTGGGGCGATGAAAGTTCAAGCGGAATTGCAGAAATAGGCTTTACAAGCACAGAACCTACAGTAAGCAGTTGCATCGTGCAAGGTGGCTTTTTGGGGACAAATGTAGTGAATACAGACCCATTTTTCCTTGCACCCCAATCTGCGCAATCTGCACCCGACACGCTGGGAGACTACCATATTTCTTCTTGTTCGCCCGCAATTAATGCTGGAGACAATACTTTTGTGAGTAGTAGCCTTGATTTGGGAAGTCAAACCCGTATTTTTGGGGTAAATGTAGATATGGGCGCGTATGAAATACAAAGCACGCCGCCTGTCCTGACCATTGCAACCACAAATGTGAGTTGTAACGGTGGGAATAATGGAACTGCGATAGCCACTATTGCAGGCGGAACGGGGAGTTTTACCTTTTCGTGGAGCAATAGTTCTACAAATGACACAATTACCAATCTCTCACAAGGTACTTATACTTGTTATATCTCTGACGGGGGGAGTTGTGCAGCTTCTCAAAGTGCTACTATCACACAGCCTGCTGTCCTAAATGGCACAACTGCAAAAGTGAATGTATTATGCTTTGGCGCATCTACAGGAAAAGTGTCTGCCGCAGGTTCGGGTGGAACAGCACCTTATACTTATACATGGAACTCAAGCCCTGTACAAGTCAATGATACAGCCTATAATGTTCCCGCAGGAACTTATACGGTAACAGTCAAAGATGCAAACAACTGTACAACGACCAAAACCGTAACCGTAACGCAGCCAAGTACTATCCTTTCTGCCACGACTACTGTTTCCAATTTAACCTGCAATGGCGGAAATAATGGTACAGCAACCGTATCCGCAAATGGCGGCGTATTGGGTTATACCTACACTTGGAACACAAGCCCTGTTCAATACACAGCTACAGCAACAGGCTTATCTGCGGGGACATACACCATCACCGTCAAAGATGCGAATGCTTGTACAACCACTTCAACGGCTACGATAACACAGCCCGCAGGGTTTACTGTCGTTACTACGCAAACGAATCCTACTTGCAATGGCGGAAATAATGGCACAGCAGGGGTAAGCGTTTCGGGCGGTTCTGGCACTTACACTTATACATGGAATACTGTTCCTATCAAATATACGGCTTCTATTACAGGGCTAAATGCAGGAGCTTATACAGTTACCATTTCTGATGGGTTATGTACAACGAATACAACCGTTACGCTTACAGACCCTGCCGCCTTGGTTTTGGCAACCACACAAACAAATGTACTTTGTAATGGTGCAACAACAGGTACAGCAACTGTAACAGCCACAGGCGGAACAGGTACAAAAACCTATACTTGGAACTCAAGCCCCGTTCAATA
>JAYUZN010000448.1:0-2130 GCA_043751755.1 Bacteroidota bacterium
CAAGACATTGAGCGGTGGTGAACTGGGAGAACCCGGTGCAGTACAGGTTACCGTTATGGCAGCTATCGCATCTATGAGTTGGTTTAGGATTGTGCCTAAATCTGTGCCATTTGCGCTAATACTTAGCTTGCCATTTGACTTTCCAAGTCTATAGACTTGGAAAGTCTAAGGAACTGTTATACTTTTGTGTCTAATTGCAAAGATTGTAAATAGCCCGAACTTACGCTTAGGCGCGTTTCAACTGCCTTTATCATATATTTACCCTCTCGGTCAGGATTGGTTTTATCTATGATATGGGCAATGTCGCCATGATTCATTGCAGGAACGCCAAATGTCTGCAACTTGCCATAAAAGCCTGTGTATCGCAGTCGCTCTATTTCGGATTTGGCACGCGCTTCTAATTCGGATTTGGGTACATTGTAAAAATGCAAGGTTCTTTGCGCCCCGTCTTCGTCCCCAAACTCAATGGATTCCCGTTTATTATCGGGCTTTATGGACGTGGCTTTTACCTTTATTTTGGTATCTTCCTTGCGTTTATACTCCAAATCGTAGGGGTTTATGATGTTTTCGGCAAACACAAACCTGCCTGTTTTCTGCATTTCGGGGCGATAAATAAGCCCTGCATAAAGGGTTCCATTTCGCACCCAACAATACAAGCCGTAAGTATCTCGGATTTCCTTGAGAATGTAGGCGGAAGTACGATTGGTAAACCTAAGACTCCCCAGCGTTGCATCTATGGCTACGACTGGAATAGGGCTTATTTTGCTTAACAAATCCTTGAGGGTGGCGTGTGGATTGCTATAAGTTACCGTTTTTTGCTTAAACTTCCACATAGCATCTTCGCAGCTAAATTCTAAGGTTTCGTGCGGCTTGATGCCTGTAATAAAGCCTTGATAAATAGGCAGTAAGCGTCCGTTAAAACCCGCTTTGATGCTGATTTCATCGCCTACTTTGAATAGGTTTTCTCCCTGTACAAGTGTTTTGCCTTCGTATTCGACTTTGCGAGGGACGACCATTTTGGCAGTATCTGTGAGGTTTTCCCACGAAGAATTGACTTCTACGCTGTGGGCGTACATAAATTGCTTGTTGCCTCCTGTACGGGCTTGCACATTAATTGTCAGCATAAGCGTCCAAATTAATAGGATTGTCGGAAAGAGCTTGCAGCTCGCAGATGAATAGTTTTTCATACCCTTCTTTTTGGTTGAATGTGAATGATGAGATAATAATATCGCTAATCCCAAATAGGGATAGGAAATCCGAATAGATTTTGAGAGATACGTTTTGCTTGCAGATTTCGGCAAGCTGCGCAATGCTTAGGAGTTCGTTTGTGTCCTCAACGATTGCGCCTTTTATGTCAATGGAGTAGTCGCCATCTGATACATATTGGTGAACACTGCCATTTCTGCCTATAACGGGCGTGGACACAATATGCTTGTTTTGCTTGACGGACATAATGGCAGATTTGAACACAAAGGAGGCTATCCTGTTTTGGGCGGTTTGAATCTCGCCAAAAATAAGATTATCCTTTGCAACGCTCCCTAACAAGGTTTGTACTTCGTAGCCTCTGTTGAGAACCGTAGGCAAGCCTACGCCATTGGGGATATTTCTTTGTCCTGTGGGGGGCAAAGGCTGTCCATTTGTATAGTCGCGAACGATTACATTGGGCAATCCAAACAATGACAGAGAGAAGTCCATACCTTAGTTGTGGCTTATTTTGTTGATGGGAAAAACCCTTTTAATTTCTGCCAAACGCAGGTAGCTACTTAGTTTTACTACCTCGCAGCCTTTGGCGTTAGCCACTGTTTTGTAGGTAATCAAGAGAGCCGTAGCTGTGTCTATTGCCTGTATTTCGTGGCATTTGAGGGTATCGCCCTTGTGGGTAATAATCTCAAAAACATAGTCATACGCAAGGCTCACTTTTGCAGGAGCCAAAGATGCAAGCGACTGCGACTGGCTATGTAAGGCAGAACTTGCCATAAGAAGGCAGGAAATGAATAATAAGCGTTTCATTTTCTTTTTCTGGTTGGTGGTGGTGGAATTGTGTAGTGAGAATATTGCGTTTGCGCAAATCGCATAATGGCTTCGCAGTTGGCGAGGTCTATTTGAATTTGGGCATTGTCTTTGCGCAAA
>JAYUZN010000449.1:0-1675 GCA_043751755.1 Bacteroidota bacterium
GTTCAAGGCTTCAAACGGCTTTATTAGTTCTATGCTTATCATTATGTATATGGGCAATAAATTTTGACAAAAAAATACCGCACAAAGATAGGCTTTGTAGGGTAAAAAACAGTCTTTTATTTTTCAGAAGTCTATATTTCTAACGCTGCCAGCATTGGTTAGGTTTTATTCTCCTTCTATGACTTTTTGTTCCTCTGCGGTGATGTTGTAAAGCTCATACACTAAGCTATCTATTTCTTTTTCCTGTGTTAAACTATCTTTTCCTTTTTGTTTCAAAGAAATGATTTTGCTTACCAATTTGGCAATGTTTTTATATTTTAGTATTTCTGTGGAATTGCTTTCATTTGGCTGATAGATAGGCACTTCTAACAAAGGCTCTTTGTCAAGTTGGTAGTTATTGCCTTGCATTTTCCCTTTTTTGCGAAGCCAAAAAGCGATTAATTTTGAGTTTAGTAAGCCTGTTAGATATTTGAGGTCTATTCTATTAGATTGAATGATATAAAATGCCGCAGACAAATAACAATTAAAATTTGAATACGAAAAAATAGGCTCTTTCACACATTTACGAACTACGGCTATTTTTTCGCCTTCAAAAAAATGCTGCTCTCTTGCTCTATGTAAGCCATAAGGTTTATTATCAGAAGTAATTACTTTATGAAATTTATCTAAGTGCGCTTTAATTGCAGGATAATCTACAATAGGAATCTTTTTTGTTTCATTATCAAATTTACTAATGTTAGATTTTGTATAAATAACCCAATTTTCATGCTTAGGATTGGTAAAATATTTTTTAACCTGTTTTGTTGTGTAATTAGGCTTAATCATCTCTTTTTCTTTTTCCGATAAATGCAAAGCTACTAACTCTATATTGGATAATACAAAAATGCCTGTACCGACAGGAAATATAGGCAAAACATTGTGTCTATCTCTATTCACAATATCATGATGATGATGTATTCCATTTGTAATCTCGGCTACTATTCCAAGCCTTTTATTGGATTTGTCTATCAATGAAAAATTTTTCTTGCTTTTTATCTTTTCTAACAAATCTATATTTGTGTCTGTATTAAAAGAAATGGATTTACCATTAATGGTTTGTCTATCAATATTTGCATCAAGCAAAAAAGAGGTATCTGATGGCACATTTCCCAACAAATCTAAGACATTTTTCATGCTACATTTTTCCCCTTCTAACTTTCGATAATCAAACGAATAAGTTTCTTTTTCTTGATTACTTTGAAAAATCATTATCATAGTTTGAATCGCAGCATTATCAAATACCATATAAGCCCCAAAATCAATAAGGCTAAGAATTTGGCTATTTTTGAGGATAATATTTCTAAAATTGGCTGCACCTGCATTTGTCAGCCAATTATTTGTAGCAATCAAAGCCAAATAGCCATTAGATTGTAGCAAATTTAGCCCCAATTCGCCAAACAAATACCAAATATCCATTTTACCTTGATAAACAGCTTTATGATGTAAGCCATTGAAGGCGTTTCTGTTAGTATCTTCTTTGATATACGGCGGATTCCCAATAATTGCATCAAAGCCCACAAATTGCCCGTTTTCGTCTAAGACTTCGGGAAACTCAAACCGCCATTCAAAGGCTTTTGCATACAAAGTTTTGAGTTTATAGTCATATTTTTCTTTATGTTTTTGGAGTTCTGCCGCC
>JAYUZN010000450.1:0-2454 GCA_043751755.1 Bacteroidota bacterium
ACAAAAAATTTGCAGATTCAAAGCTCAATTCAGAATGTATATAAGTCTTATCGTTTAATGAAAAATGATATAACAAATTTCCATCTTTCGTCACTAGACCATTCCACTTAGGGATATAACCTAAGTGCCATCCGTATTGTATTGAAGATGTATAACCCTGTCCCCATGCAAACGAGAATAAAATTATACAACATATGAAAACATGAAATTTTTTCATTTTATAATTTGTATTGTTTGCATATCCTTCGCTTCATCATTTTTTAATTCAATCAAATAAAACCCACTCGCTAAACTGGAAATATCAATAGTGCTATTTGATGGAATTTCGCTGGTTTCTAATACAAACTTTCCAGAAATATCCATAATTCGTATTTGAATCGGATTGTTATTTGCAGATATAATATTAAGTTTTTCGCTTGCAGGATTTGGATAAACAGTAAAACTTGCCATATTAGGGTTAGCATATCTTTCAACTGGGCAGCTTTTTACCTTTACTGATTTGGGTAAAAAATAAGATATCCCGTTCCAACTCCCCCCCGCAGAAACTGTAAAATTCCCATTGGCGGGTACAGAATGAACTGTAAGGGCATTTCCAGAAATAGTTGTATTCCAAGAGGCTGGGGCAAACCAATTAACTGTATTTGAAGGAATAGAAGTAGCAATATATATAGCAAGAGGGTCATCTTCACATTTTAGGATAATTGAAGGGCCCGCAATAGAAATACACCCTCCCATTGTGTTTCCTACTCCAACAGCCGCCCAAGCATCTCTTACCGATATCACAGGTTGAGAACAACCGCCAAATAAATCAATGGCGGATTGTTGCCAAGCTAAACGAGCATTTACAAAACCATCATTCTTGTTTGTATAGCACTTTAAGGCTCTAAATGCTATTCGAGATGCGTTATCTTCTCCAATTGGTATCACTGTAAGATTATTTTGTTGAGGAGCATTTGACATTGCTAATAGATTAAAACACCTTGTAATAATAGACATATTTCTATGAACACCGCACATATCATTTTGGGGATTTGGGTTTGGACAAGCCACTTGAGAAGGGTCTACATAAAAACCGCCCCATACAATGTTAGGTTGATTATGAACTAAAGGGTTTCGCATATCTCTAAGCCCTAGTGAAGGAAAAACTTCTTCTGTATGTATCCAAATATTAGGTCCATTTGGCGTAACAAAACGTTCAATCATTGCTCCAAAAATATCCGCATAGCCTTCATTTAATGCTCCAGATTCTCGTTCAATTTTTAAATTCCCTGTATAATCAACTACTCCATGCGTAAATTCGTGCCCCGCAACATCTATACTAATATAAGGGTTATTGGCATTAGTTGTGCCAAAAAGTAGCCCATGCGTGATACCTGAGTGGAAATATGCAGCATTCACTACTGGGTTTCCAGCCCCATCTAACCAATTAACATGAATATGCACCTCTTTTCCACTGCCATTCCAGCCGTTATAGTTATGTTTAGTATAAAAATAATCCCATGCTTTTTCAACACACCATTGAGCATAAGTAGCAACCTGTTCAGTAGTACCCCAACTAGCACTTGAGTTTGTTATTCTATTCAGCGAGCTCCATGGCAAGGGTAAGCCTTGAACATTAGGTATTGTGAAATGTCTTGTTTCTATTCCATTGCCTCGGCTACAATCTTCAAGAGTATAATCATAATTAGGCCAACCTCTATGCCTAATATCGAAACTAGTATTTAGCCCCGTCCTCATATTTGTAAAAATACCACCTTGTCCATTACAGTTATGCATTTGGGAAATAATTTTTATTACTTCTCCTGTTTGTGCATCAATATAAGCCTTATAGGGTTCAAATGGGTCTAAAGCCAAAATCTCAAAAAACCAGACTAATTTACAATTTTGACCCAACCAAAGATTATCTTCTGCTGATATTATCCGTAGCTCCCCTGTAGGCTTGTTCGTTGCAGTTACATCATTTTTTTCGTGTTTAATTTCTTCTTCCCATGTTTCCTCCTCCCATGCATATGCCTTTGCGCCAATACTTGCTGTAGCAACTGTTAGTGCATTTGTTGAGCTAATGGTTGGTATAATATTAATAGACAAATCCTCTACAATATTCCCATTTCCAACAAACAATACATTGTCTTTAGAATGGAGTAGTATTTCCCCATCTTCGACCATGACACCCTGATAATACTGCTGATAACGCTTGTGGGTAATTGAAATTTCATCAATCTCATTTTTAATGATTCGCATTTCCCCTCCAGCCGTAAGTCCTATATCTGAACTATAATTAGATAAGAATTCTTCAGCAGATAGTTCTTCAGACTCTTTGAAGTAAAGCCACCCTTCTGGGGCAACGTTTTCACACAAGCTACGAATAGCCTCATTATCTTCTTGCACCATTTTAGGCACAAACTGAGCATTTGCGGTTATGACAAACAGCAATAAAAACTTGAACAATAACGA
>JAYUZN010000451.1:0-24624 GCA_043751755.1 Bacteroidota bacterium
CCACCAAACGTTGCATTTTGAGCCATCAATCCTGAAAAGAATACAGAAAAAATGCTTGTTGAGAGTAAAAATAATTTTTTCATACAAATAGAGAAAATAAAAAATGAGTGCCTACTTTATAGAAAAATGAGCGTTTCGGCGTTCGCTCTCTGTGTCAGATGGTTGAAAGGATTAGGTTTGTGCGTGTATTGTAAATGTAAGTATGAGCGAGAAATAAACTAAACAAATAATTTGCGCTATGCGTAGCGCATGCTTTAGCTTGAATTACAAGGAAACGCACAAATTCGGTAAGCTCAGGCTAAAGCCTAAGCTACAGGTAACGCAAAATACAGGTAGATAATTCCTTTTTGCCCCCGTTTGTGTCCCCACCATAGCCCTCAGGCTATCTTTTTCCAAAGGCAAAACGGGGCATTTTTCGGTCATTTTTGGTAGCCCTTATGTTTTATACTCAAGCTAAAGGTTGACAAAACCGAAAACTTTTTTCACGCACGTATAGGTAAAAAAATATAGAACGGGCTTTCTCTTTTTTCCCTATCTTTGCCTCCAAAATCTGCGACACTTCAAACAGGCTAACGCTGCCAGCGTCCCACCCTGTTTACCAAAAGTAGCTAGGGTTACACGCTGGCAGCGTTATCTTTATCAAATTTTATTATGCACAAACATATTCTTTACATATTATTTTTTTTGCCATTTATCAGCTTTGCACAAGGCTCGCTTAAAGGCAAAGTAACTGATGCCAAAGCCAAAACGCCCATAGAAGGCGTTACGATTGAGGTGATAGGCACATCTTCTGGCACTTATACTGATGCAAACGGCACGTATGAAATTCTTGACATCAATGCAGGAGATTATACAATTAGAGTGAGCTACTCTGCTTATGCCGAAAGGGAATATACAGGCATTCACATAAATAAAGAAGGAGAAACACTTCTAAACGTAGAAATGACAGAGGCAACTACGGGGGAAGTTATCATTGTGGGAGAAAAGAATATCATAAATCTCGAAAATGGCAAGTCCGAAGTGAGTATGACTGCCGAGCAGATTGGGCAGACAAATGTAAAAGATGTGCAGGGAATTGCTGCCCTTGCTGTAGGGGTAAACCAAACCAATGACGGCATACAAATCCGCAATGCGCGTGTCTATGAAACGCAATATGTGGTGGAGGGAATCAATGCGCAAGACCCCCTTGCAGGTACAGGTTTTGGCGTAGATGTCAATGCAGGGGCAGTCGCAAGTGTGGACGTTACTACAGCCGGACCCGATGCTGAATATGGTGGAGGTGCGGGAGGCATTGTTTCTACCAAAATAAAAGAAGGTAGTAAAAAACTTACCATAAGTGGTGCATACTTTCGAGATAATCTCGGATTTAATACAAATAAAGGTGCAAGTTGGAACACTGACCAAGCAAATATTTCCGCAGGGGGTTCTATTAAATTGTCGAAGAATGAAGATAATCGTTTGTATATTTTTGTGAATGGAAGTGCCATTCTTGCCGATAATTATTTTCGTATTTCTGCAAATCAACTACATAGTTCTCTCTTTACAAACGATTCTATATGGTCGCCACGTCAAGACAATCAGTGGACAAACACCGTAAAATTAACATATAGGCTGCCGCTTTCTGCCAATAAAAAATATCCGAGTGGCATCAAATTTTCGCTGACAAACCAACACAGTTTGAATATAAATCAAAGCAATAAAACCCTGCAAGTCGTAGGGAATAACACGATTATGCAGCCCGGTTTGCAGTATCCTTTTGCCCTACAACCCGACAATGCTAATACCTATACACAACAAGCCAACCTGACGGCTTTTTCTGTACAAGGTTTATTATCAGAGTATTGGACGTTTAATGCTTCGCTTGGACGCTTATTTTCCTCTTTGCGTACAGATGCCAATGGTCGTCCTTTTCGCACTACTACCGTTGACCAAATCTATGACCCTGCTTCTATCGTTACCAATCCTATAAGCGTGTTTAACCCTGCGGATTCTATAGCCTACGTAAACCCCGGTCCAGGTCTTTACAACAACAATGGAATTGCTCCGTTATGGCATGACCATTATGCGCAAGAATATACGGTGAAGTCCAAATTCACTTATGCCAGCAAAAGTAAGATTCATTACATGTCTTTTGGGCAGGAACATATATTTCAACAGTATCAATGGATAGACATTTCTCGTCCTTGGATTGGCGCACCTATTCAGGTAAATGATTCTCTCACTACGCCGTCCACAAGTCTGGGCAGTAGCAGCGATTTTTGGAAAGCAAATCCCCAAAATGGAGGTATTTTCTTTCAAGATGACATACGTTATAAAGGAATTATTGCTGCCATCGGCTTGCGTATGAATTATTGGGCACCAGGGGCTTTTGTAGATGATGCAGTAAAGAATCCGAATGCCCCCGTTTTAGATAAAACAAGAGAAGATTACCAAAAACAGACTTTTGGCTTTGCTGGGTTGAGGTGGAAAGCAAGGCTACTGCCCCGTTTGAGGGTTTCGTTTCCTGTTACAGATAATAGCGTATTGTATTTTAATTACAGTCATGCCATGCGTTTGCCTCATCCTCGCTTTGTGTATGCAGGCTTAGACCCTGTTTATCAAGACCGCTCTTTTTTGGCAAATCTTGGCAATCCTAACCTCAATCCCGAAGTTACAGTTTCGTATGAATTGGGGCTTAAATCGCAGCTAACCAAAGATTTAGCACTTACGGCTACGGCTTTTTACAATGATAAGTTTGATTATATCGTGAGTCGTAAAGTTACGGTAAAAGACCCTACGGGGCGGTTTGTTGAAAAGACCTTTTTTATCAATCAAGACTATGCTCGTATCAGAGGTTTTGAAGTTTCTATGACTCGGCGAGTAAAAAAAGTGATTTGGGCGACTTTGTCAGGCACTTATACACAGGCAAAAGGCAAGTCAAACTCTGCGGCAGAATCAGCATTGCAAATTCAACAAAATGGCGGCGTAACCACCACAAAAGAGCAGTATTTGGCATGGGATAGACCTTTTGATGTGAAGGCTATGTTTTTGTTTAAACCTGATTCTACTTTCAAAATAAATGGACACTCATACAAATGGCTGAATGGCTGGAGGGCAATGCTTTCTGCTACTTATAAATCAGGGCTTAGATACACTCCCATGCAGCAAACAGGTACTGCGCCTAATGGTCGTCCCTTGTATGAGCCGATTGATAACCAACCTTTTAGTAAGATAGGTTTGCCTTGGTTCTGGTCGGATATACGTATTACCAAAGATTTTTATCTTGCCCACAAAAAATATATCTCCCTAAGTGCAAGGGTAGATAATGTTACGAATTTTAAGTCTGCGGCTATCATTAATCCTGTTACAGGTAAGGGCTATAACTTAGGTGACCCCCTTTCTAATAACTTTCCTGACCCCAATTACCCTAATCCACAAGATAGTGGAGTACCAGCTACCAATCCTGCAAGGTTTTTGCAGCCTACACATGTGTTGTTTGGGGTAGAGTTTAATTATTGAGTAAGTAGTTGAAAGTTATAAGTTAAGAGTTGAAAGTTATAAGTTGAGAGTTGAAAATTATAAGTTGAGAGTTGAAAGTTATAAGTTGAAAGTTGAAAGTTAATATAAGTATATTATAATCAATATGTCTGTCATTTTTCGTTCTTTTGTCCCGTTAGGGACAAAATGTCGGTAGCCTTAAGAAAAACGCCCCAATTCCCATCATAATTTTTCGTGCTTGCACGAAAAAACAAATAAAAAATGGGAAAAATACGTGTATTTCTACCGACATTTTGTCCCTACAGGACAAAAAAAAAGGTAAAAAAATAATGGAAGATATATTGGTATGGGTCTTATATAAAAATGTAAAAATAAACAATAGAATAATGTAAAAAAAAAATTACACAAGAAACCCGTACAATACAAAAATTGTACGGGTTTCTTATGTAAACTTAACTTATATATGTATTTCATTTCCATTTTTAAGTAAAAATTAGGCAAAAACACTTTATAATAGGATAAATAAAGAAAAATATCATTTCAGATTCATTTCTGCCCATTTCAAATTTATTTCTGCCCATTTTAAATTTATTACTATTTACTACTTATTCATTTCTGCCCATTATATTATTTATTTTGCCTATTTTAAGGTTATACCTGTCTATTACATTATTATTTATGCCCATTATACGATTATATCTGTTTATTACAAGATTATACTTGTCTTATATAAAATTATTTCCGCCCTATTTTTTATTTTTTTTTGTAAAAAAATGAAAAAAAATATACAAGTTATATTTTTTCTTTGTAATATTGCACCTTCAAAAGAAATATAACTTTCACATTTAACTAATAATATTATGGCTACGGTATATTCTTCTCAATCTGACGTTGTAAGTCTTGGACGACTTAAACAAGGTTTTCTTGCAGTGGACATTGCAGATTTTTCTGCGTTTGACCCTTCTTTTTCAGCTACTTATATTGCAAATTTCGTATCTGCAATAGATTTAGTAGAGCAGTTTCCCGATGATGAAACGGTGGTAGATATTATGACAGGCTACACAATTGTACGTGATACTACTTGGTCAGAATGTAAAAAAACGTATCAACGGCTTAAATTCTTTATAGAAAAAGCCTTTCCTACTAACTTTGCTATTCAAAATGAATTTGGCTTTAATGATTATTTAGAGTCTTCAAAAGTAGTAGAAAAGATGATACGATTCATGTATAAGTTATATCAAACAGCTACAAAATATGCATTGGAACTTACGCAAGCAAATGTTACAGCAACAGACATTGCTCACATAAAAGCCTTACATGATGCGTTAAAAGACGCTGATTATAAACAGGAAGAGTACAAAAATGAACGTCAAAAGCAAACGCAAAAGCGTGGAGAATTGATTGATGACTTGTATAAAAACTATATAAGCTATGTTTGCAAAGCAGGAAAACTTATTTATACAGATAATCCTGCACAATATGCCCGCTATCTTTTGCCTGTACGCTCTGCAAGCTCTGCACCGCGTTTACAATCTTTGGGCGCGCAAGAAAGAAATGTAATTGATTCAGAAACAAAAGACGGAGATTATTATATATTGCAAGTAATTGATGGCGTTTCTTTGTCCTTTTATATTGCACCAAACGGCTCAACTGCAGTTCCTGCAACAGCAATCAATGTTACACCTACCGCACAAGGCGTAACTTATTCTGTAGTAGAGTTAGGTTTTGATATGAATTTTGGAGGAAAACAATCTTTATTTGCTTACAATCCAAATAATGATGCAGTTACTTACAAAGCAGATTTAATGGAATAATTTATAATAATGTACTATATGGAAGTATTACTTACCATTTGAAAAATGGTAAGTACGGCTAAATTCCTATACCTGTCATTTTTTAAATGGCAGTGTTACTAAAAAAAATATGAATTACTACCTTTCAACTAAAATAGATAAACTTAATATTATTGCATTAATGCAACAAGTATATCCAGCTTATTCCTACAATGAAACTTTTTTTGATTGGCAATATACAAAGAATCCATACAAAAAAGCAAAAATATTTGTAGCTGAAAAAGAAGGAAAAATAATAGGAATGTATGCTTGTGTGCCACATATAATATTAAAAAATAATAAAACTTATCCTATTTGGCGTGTACAAGAGGTAATGATTCATGCAGATTATCGTAAACAAGGTATTTTTGAAGGATTAATGGCTTATGCACAAAATCGCATACATTGGTCTTACAAAGATATTTTTTGGGCATTTCCTAATGAAAAATCTTTTTCTCATTTTCTAAAACAGGGTTTTTTTATTCATAGTAAAGTAATTTTTTGGGAATATAAGACAGAAGATAAAACAACTAATATTTCTTTATCATACGACATAAAAGAAAAACAAAATTTTGATTTTATACAAGAAAATAGATATTTATTTTTAGTTAAATCTGAAAACAAATATCTCAATCTTTTAAAAGAGGAGAAATATCTTACTTGGCGGTATATACAAAAAAATAAAGAGGCTTATTTTATATATACAATATATAAAAATAAAGAGTTAAAAGGGTATATGGTTATAAAAAAATATATAAATAAAGAAAATGAAAGTAGTTTACATATTTGTGAATTACAAGCGATAAATGATGAGATAGAAATAATAGAATCTTTGCTTTTTTTTGCCATAACACAAAAAAAAAAACATAATACAGAGATATTAAATACTTTTGCATCTTCTTTTAATATGGAAATAGCTTTAAAAAATCTTTTTTTTGTTTCTAAACAGACAGATAAAAATATTGTTTTTTGGGCAGCAGATTCAAGCAAAAAAGAAATAGCAAGTAAAATACGGTTTTCTTTAGGAGATAATGATATTTTTTAGCATTAAGTTTGCGTAGATTATTTGCGAAAATCTGCGGTTAAATCTGCGTTCATCTGCGAGAAACTACAAACCTATGAACATAACCATTCTTGCAGCACATGCTGATGACGAAACACTCGGCGCAGGCGGTCTCATTCCCAAAATGGTCACAGCAGGGCATGACATTTCCATTGTTTTGGCTTCAGACGGACATATAAAAGCAAGAGCAGAAGGTATTTACAATCTTTTGCACTTTGAACAGGCTTGTGCCTTTTTGGGGGTCAAAGATTTGAAGTATCTCGGCTTTGAAGACCAGTATTTTGACAAATATCCCATAGCAGATATAGCAAATAAAGCATTAAAAGCAATAAATGACCCTGATATAATTATTTCGCACGTAGCTACAGACTTAAATAAAGACCATCAAATAATGTGCGAAGTAGCAAAAATTGTAGGAAGACCCAAAAAAAAACCTATTTCTCTCTTGGGAATGGAAATTGCTAACACAAGTGCATGGAATGGACAGGCTTTTCCTGCCAATTTTTATGTGGATATTACAGAAACAATCGCACAAAAGATTAAAGCTTTTTCTTTTTATCAAAATGAAGTAACACATTTTCCCTACCCTTATTCGTTGAAAGGGATTGAAGTCTTGGCACAATACAGGGGAATGGAGGCAGGGTGTTTGTATGCAGAAGCATATCAAGTTATAAGAATGTATCCTCAACATAGTCTCTTTTTTGCCATTTAGAAAATGGCAACTACGTAATATTAATAGAATGATTTTTAGCAGTATTTTATTTTTAGTGTATTTTCTTCCGCTGTTTTTGGGAGTATATTACCTTGCTGATAAGGAATACAAAAACAGGGTTATTCTGATAGGAAGCATTGTATTTTATGCTTGGGGCGCACCTAAATTTATTTATGTAATTTTGGCTACTACTACTTTAGATTTCTTTTTGGTACAAAAAATGTCAGATTCGCAAAATGAAACTTTGCGCAAAACTTTTTTAATTATATCATTAAGCCTTAATTTAGGATTGCTGTTTTTCTTTAAATATAGTAATTTTTTTGTGGACAATATAAATGTAGCTTTGCAAGCTGCAGGAATCTATGAAATTGTGTGGCTAAAATTGGCTCTGCCAATTGGTATTTCTTTTTATACTTTTGAGTCGCTTACCTACGTAATAGATGTATATAGAAAAGTGCATAAGCCGCTCAATCATTTTTGGAATTATCAAACCTATATACTTCTTTTCCCAAAACTCATAGCAGGTCCTATCATTCGTTATCACGAAATCTCTGAACAACTTACAGACCGTCCGATGAATGGTACGGAAGATGGTAGATTGGGAGGGTTTTATCGTTTTGTGTTGGGACTTTCCAAAAAAGTGTTGATAGCCAATGTTATGGGAGCGCAGGCAGATGTTATTTACGGACTTAATTATGCTGAAATCAGCACAACAACTGCGTGGATTGGAAGCATTGCTTATACTTTTCAGATTTATTTTGATTTTTCGGGCTATTCGGATATGGCAATTGGGCTGGGGAAAATGATGGGTTTTACTTTTCCCGAAAACTTTAATAATCCTTATACAGCCACAAGTATTACGGACTTTTGGCGGCGATGGCACATTACTTTGGGCAGTTGGATGCGCAATTATTTGTATATTCCGCTTGGAGGAAACAAAAGGGGAAACCTTTACTTTAATTTGTGGATAGTATTTTTGTTGTCAGGGTTTTGGCATGGAGCAGCATGGAGTTTTATCTTTTGGGGAGCATATCATGGCTTGTTTTTGGTGTGGGAAAGATTGTATGGGTTACATTTATTGGAGAAAATAGGCAGGATTCCTTCTATACTTTTTACCTTTTTCATTGTAAATATAGGCTGGGTTTTCTTTAGATTAGACAGTTTTGGGGCAGGAATCATTTACCTTAAACGTATGTTTGCCTTTGATTTTTCGCAAAAAAACATAGAATTATTGGAATCGTTTCCTTACATAGTAGTTTTTGCTGTCTTTTTTTCATTTTTTGCAATTCCAAATGTAGGGCAGAAAATCCAAAATTATGTATATGAAGCTAAATTTTCTGCAAAAGGACATCTTGCATTTAGCTTGCTTTTTGTGATAATGTTCTATCTTTCATTGAGTTATGTAGCTACTTCTACCTTCAATCCTTTTATTTATTTTAGATTTTGAAACTAAAAAATTGTTTATATATTGTTGTATTACTCTTGTTTGCAATACCTTTATTGCAGTCAGTTTTTTCTTTTACCAAAGATGCAAAACAGTTGTATGGGGAATATGACTACCCTAATATTGATTTTTTGCCTCAAAAATGGGATTTTGGCGAGTATCAAACTACAAAAGAGACGTATTTGACCCAACATTTTGGGTTTCGTAATGCAATTATACGAGCGCATAATGAATTAGAATATAAACTTATAGGCAAAATGAATCGAATAGGCGGAGTATTGGGGAAAGAAGATTATTTGTTTGACCAAGCGTATATTGATGAATATTGTGGCATAAAGTTTATGGGAGAAAAAGCCATTCAGGAACAGATGAATAAGTTGGCAGCCCTCAAAGATTCATTGGCAAAGCGAAATATTTTGTTAATGGTGGTATTTGCGCCGTCAAAAGCCCATTTTTGTGCAGAATATTTGCCTACTCGTTTTGCCCAAAAAGGGAAAAATACGCATTATGATTATTTTACAAAAGCTTGTCAAGCACGAAATATTGCTCACATTGACTTTAATCAGCATTTTTTGAAGCTAAAAAGTAAGTCTCCTTATCCTTTGTTTACCAAAACGGGCATACATTGGAGTGCGTATGGGGCTGCGCTGGCAATGGATTCTATTTTTAAGCGTATGGAGCAGGAAAAAAAGGTAGATATGCCTGATTTTGATTGGCAAGATATGGAACTTTCGGACACACCGCGCGGCACAGATGATGACGTGATGAATTTGGCAAATATGTACACTACTTTTAAGAACCCTACACTTGCTTATCCTAAGTTTAAGTTTAATTATAAGTTGGGGCAGCAAAAACTGAAAACGCTTACCATTGGAGATAGTTTTTGGTGGGATATTTATCGTTCTGGGGCAAATGAAAACATGTTTGAGAAGGCGGAATATTGGTGTCTTTTTAAAGATGTTTTTCCCGAAAAAGCTCCTTCTACGATAGCACAATATGGGATTCGCAGCGAAATGGAAAGTTATGACGTAATTGTGATTGAGGCTACAGGTTTGAATTTGTATCGTTTTGGTTTTGGCTTTATCGAAAAGGCTTACGAGTCGTATCTGCACCCAAAAGCTGCGGATTTTGTGTCCCTTGATTTTGAACAAAAAGTGGCAGCCTGTAAAATATCTATGCGCAATAACCCAGAATGGTTGTATAATTTGACACAACGGGCAGCCGAAAGTCATATAAGCCTCGATTCTATTATGCAGCGAGATGCGATTTATACGGTAAAACAGGCAGTAAAGTGATATTAGTTCAATACGCATATAGCAAAAAAGTCCCGTTTGTGTCCCCACAAATGGGGGCAAAAAATAGAAACCTTAGCGAGCTACTTTAATCCCTTATAGCTTCCCCAAAATGTGTTGCAAACCCTCTTTTGTAAGGGGTTTCATGATAAAATCGCTTACAAAAGGCAGGCTTTTTGCCCTTGCTATGTCGTGCGGAGAAATAGAGGAGCTGAGGACAAAAAGGTGGATTTTTTTGTCGATTTTGGGAATAAGGGGTTTATATTCCTCCAAAAATGCCCAGCCATCTACTAAGGGCAGATTCAAATCTAAGAAAATGACATCAGGCAGTAGCTCAAGGTTCGCTACATTTTGCGTAAGGTAGTCTAAGGACTCTCTCACATTGTCAAATTCCTGTACATCAGAGGCTTTTTCATTAAATTCTATGATTTTTCTGCCTATGAATAAGAAAATAGGGTCGTCATCAATGAGAAATATTTTCATAAGAACGGTTGATTAGTGTATTAGACTTATGTAAAAGTTGTTTTTGTAGCCACGAATTGCACGAATTTTCACGAATTAACAGCCCTAACTCGTGAAAACTCGTGGCAAATACGTAAGCCCTTATTTCTCATTTTTCATTTTTCATTTTTCAATTCCTTCTATTACGTGTTTCGCAACATAGGCAATCTCCTCCTCCGTCAATTCTGTATGAATAGGTAGGCTGATAACTTGTGCTGTAAGTGTCTCTGTATCAGGCATATCGCCTTCTTTGTAGCCATAGCAAGTATAGGCAGTTTGTAGGTGCGAAGGCACAGGATAGTAAATCATAGAAGGGATATTTTGGCTATCCAAAAAGGCTTTTAATGCGTCTCTTTTTTCCCTTCCAGCCAAGACTTTGAGGGTATATTGATGAAAAACATGCCCTGCATTCGCTGCGCAAACAGGCGTAACAAGCCCTTCTATCCCTGCAAAATGCGCATCATATTTGCTTGCTGCCCAACGGCGAGCGGCATTATACTCGTCCAAATGCTGCAGTTTTATGTCCAAAATCGCTGCTTGAATGGCATCTAAACGGCTATTTACGCCAATGGAATCGTGATAATAACGGGTCTTTTGCCCATGATTGCATATCATTCGTAGCTTTTCTGCAAGGTTTGCGTCATTTGTAAAAATAGCCCCACCATCTCCATAAGCTCCTAAGTTTTTGCTCGGATAAAAAGAGGTACAGCCAATATGTCCAATCGTTCCTACTTTTTTCTGTGTACCATCAGCGAAGGTATAATCTGCGCCAATTGCTTGAGCGGTGTCTTCTACAACCCCCAAATTGTACTTCTCTGCAATCTCCATAATAGGCTGCATATCAGCCGCTTGCCCATATAGATGCACAGGAATAATGGCTTTAGTTTTAGCTGTTATCTTGCGTTCCAAATCTGCGACATCTATGTTGAAAGTATCGGGATTGACTTCTACAAAAACAGGAATAAGTTGCAACAAAGCAATGACTTCTACGGTGGCAATGTAGGTAAAAGAAGGGGTAAGCACCTCGTCTCCGGGTTTGCAGCCCAACGCCATGAGTGCGATTTGTAGGGCATCAGTGCCATTTGCGCAAGCAATCGTATGGGCAGCACCTACATAGTTTCCCAAGTTTTGTTCAAACTGTTTTACCGCAGCTCCGCCAATATAAAAGCCTTTTTCCAAGAGATTTGAAATAGCAGCTGTTACTTCGGGTTTTATTTTTTGATACTGCCCCACAGTATCGACCATTTTGAGATTCATGTATGTTATATTTTTCGCGCAGATGAACGCAGATTTAACCGCAGGTTTTCGCAGATGAAACACAAAACTTATCTGCGACATCTGCTATTATCCGTGCTCATCTGCGAGATTATTTTACCCTTGAAAAAGTTTCCGTTTTGCCCAACAAAGAAAAGCCCATAAAGCCTCTCACTTTCAATACATCTTTGCTTTCTACCCACAAGGTGCAGCTATAGGTATAGCCTGAACGTGCGTCATAGACTTCGCCGTTTTCGTAGGTTTTTTCGGCGGCATTGTAGGTCAGGTTTCTGAATGCGTCCATGCCTACAACATGCTGCGAACGCATAGAAACTACGGGATTTTCCGTATCTAACTTAGGTTTTCCGGGTTTTTCGTCCGCACTCCAAATCAGTTTACCAAAAAATTTGTTGTCTTTTTTGTAAAATTTGATATGCCCTCTTTTATCGGGAGAAAGCCAAGTCCCCAAAATGTCATCTGGGAGGTATTGGAATTCGAGGGTTTGATGTGTTTTGCCTTTTTTGGTAGGAAAAATAGGCTTGTGCGTAGGAGTTGCCACTGCAATGAGGGCAAAAGTAGAGAGCAGAAGTAGAACAAAAATTTTGTGTAACATTGTGTATTTGGAGAATTTAAAAATTTGACAAAGTTAGTGTTTTTTGGGGGAAAACAATAAGAATTATAAACAGCTATTTTGGGAATAAGCCACCTCTCTGAGCGATTCATTTGTTTCTAATTGTGTTAAAAACAAAGGAATATCTAAAATTCTTACTTCTAATTTATATTTGAATTGAATATACTCAGCGTGTCCACAGGTATCTTTGAAGGTTTTGGGGGAAATAAATAGCGAAAATGCTTGATGTCCTTTATCTATAAAATCTTGTAAGTGTCGCTGCACAGAATAACTTTCTCTTATGTGCTGTTGAGTGCCTGTAAGCATGGTTACTTCCACCAAAATCGTATCTTTGTTTTCTTTACATTCAATATCAGGATTTCCGCCTGCGGCAAAACTTGTGGGCAAACCCTCGTCATCACTTATAAAATTCGGCTTTACGTTTACAGCAGGTAACTTTTTCAGAATTGCCAAAGAAGTCAAAAATTCTAAACGCAAAGGAGCTTCTATGACTTTCAAAATGGCATCTTTTGAGGATTTTTTTTGTGCCAAATTCAGCATTTCAGCTTTTATAACTTCCCATTGATAATAATTTACCCATTTTTGAAGTTCTTTATGGGTTGTATAAATAGGTGATTTATAGACGATTAAGGTCTTAATCAATTCATTATCAACTTTTCCAATATAGTCAAAAAAAGCTTTTTCTGTTGCATATTCTTTGTAGGAAGCGTAATTGTTTAAGATAAAGGCGACTGTTTCATGTTCTTTGCGATTAATGTCAATAAATCTGCCGCCGCCTCGGAGAGATATTAAGCCCGTCAAGCGCATTTTTCGGATAAAATCGTCAGGATAATCCGACATAATCGAGTTTTCATCTCTTTCTACCTCATCTAACAAGGTATCGCAAATCGCTAAAATAGTCTCATCACTTGGCGAATAGCTGTATTTTTCACGCAATTTTTTGATGGTTATATACAATTTTTGCGCATCATCATCTCGCCAACAAAGCAATAAAGGCAGTTCTTGCCGAGAAATTCCTGCGCCATTCAATGCCGTATCTGCGTTCAAATATTGTAGGGTTTGAAGCAGCAAAATAAGCGGCACATTTTGGTTCAGCACCCTCCGAAAAGGGTTGTGCCTTTGATATTTGGCAAAAGCATTGACAAAAACCATTTGTTCATTTTCGGGCTTTTCTTTGTCAAGCAGCAAATTGCCACTTTCCGAAAAAAATATTTTTTCTCCCTGCCAATAATACACAAAGCCCAATTCTTTGGCTATTTTGAACCAAGTATCAAAACGAGAAGCCCAACCTTTGTCAAAACCTGCTTCTTTGTGGCTCTGCGGATTATCTTCAAAAACGGTTTCTGTTTCGATGCCGCTTAGTTCTATTTCTTGTTTCCATTTTTCTTTTACGCCGTCTGATGCTTTCATGGGCTTGTATAACCCTGTTTGTATCAGTTCTTTAGCTACGGATTGTATGATTTCAGGAGTGAGAATTTTACCATCGTATTGACTGAACACAGTTAAGAAATCCTTTAATCTTTCGGGATTTCGCATAGTTGTTGTAAATAACAATGGTTTATAATTGGATTTTCGTTTGCTCATAATTGGTAACTAAAACTTCTTTGAAACTTTTAACGGAATTGTCATGATAACTTATGTAATTGCTTTTTATCGGAAATGCTTGATATTTTTTCGCCCATTCGCTAAAAAGGGTATTTTCATTTCCTTTGTAATGTGTAACATTAGAAACAGCAAATTTAATATTTTTTTCATTCAAACTATCTAATTTTTCAATCATTTCTTTTTCTTTTTCAATATTCCACAACTTATTATATTCACTAAAAGTAATAAGATAAGGAGGGTCAAAATATACGAAATCATTACTATTTATTTCTATGGATTCTACAAAATCAATATAATCCCTATTAAACCAATTTATTTTTCTTTTAAGGTTTATTTTGAAATAGTTATTTAAAGCACTTACTACATTTCCATTAAAATCAACATTTCCTGTAGGTAAATTATAATTTCCTGCCGAATTAAAGCGAATCATTCGGTTAAAACCATAAATCAACAACAGGTATAAGTGCAAAATATTTTGTTTATCCGATAAGTTAAAATCATTTCGCAGCCTTTCAAAACCTTCTTGATTGAATTTTGCATAAAACGTTTTTTTCCATTCTTCTTTTAATTTTGATGGAATAATATCCGTTTTATAGGAACGAGAAAGTCCATATTTTTCTATTTCTGCTTCTATCTTTTCGTAGAATAAAGCAGGGGTTTTTGCTTGTTCTTGCAAGAATATATGCAGTTGATATACATTTTTATCTATATCATTCAAATAATATTCTTCTGCTCTAACATTCATAAACACCGAGCCGCCTCCTGCAAAAGGCTCTATAAATTTGTTTATTTTCGCAGGGAAATAACCATGTATTTCTTTGATTAACTTATATTTATCGCCCACATAAAACAATGGCGAACGGAAAACCTCATTTTTCATTCACTTTTGTAATAAATAATAATTCTTTATGGTTATCAAATTCTGTTTTTCCTGTATTAAAGAAAGAATGGTCACATTCAAACACTTTTGTTTCTCCTTTTTCCTTCAAAATAGCTTTAATTTCTTTCAATAAAATTTTATTTTCGGAAGAAGTACTTTTTGCATTATAGGTATTGTTATAGGATACAGCAATATATTTTGCATCAAGGTTTTGTATCAAATCTCGAAAAGCATCTTTTGCTTTTACCGTACAATATACACTGTTATTTTCGGCTTGAGGTTTGAGAGCTACCCCAAAAAGTTCAGGCTTTTTCCATTCTACCAAATTTTCGTAGATATGATAAAAGCGGTTATATTGCCTCGAATTATAAGGCGGGTCAATATAGGCAATATCTACTTTTACTTTTCGTACTAAGTCATTCGCATCTTCTCTATGAATTTCAATTCCTTGATATTCAGCAGGTTGAATGGCTTTTAGGCGCAAAGGTTTGTATTTGATAGGCTTTTTGATATATGCGTCAAAATGTCCCACAGTATTAGCGATTTTATCTATGTTATAAATGAGTGTTGCCAATAATATAGAAAATTCTTTTTCACTTAACTCATTTTTTCTTTTTTCTAAATCTTCCCTAATATGCCCAATCACTTTGGCATTTTTAGCGTCAAAAAACTTGCCTCCAAAATTCTCGGAAAAATAATTTTCGGGCAAATCATCAGGATTTAGGGAATTGTAATCGTGTAATATTCCAAAAACTTTAGCTTTGTCCCAGTCTGTTTTGAGGAAAAAAGCCTTGTAAATTACATGGTTAGCATGTAATATATCATTGACTATTATTTTTCTAAAATCTCCAAACATATTCTTTGCAATGGAACCTGTTCCCGCAAACACATCTAAAAAAGTGTCGAGTTCCCTAAAACCATTCGTGTTATATAATAAAGTCTCCCGAATCCACATAGCTAATTTCGCTTTATTGCCGATATACCTGCGACTTTCCAAGTTGATTTGCCAGAGATTGGGAATTTCGGGAAAAGCCGAAATCATTTGTCCATATTGAACTAAAGCCGCAGCATCTCCAAAAGATTGCTGTTCAATCTTTTTTCCTTCGGCTTCTGCCAGCCATTTTTCACTCAACCAATGTACTAAAACCCCTTGTTCGTCCACCTCATAAAACTTGACAAGGCGCAAAACTTGCTCTTTCGTAGGGGTTTCTTCCCCGTCTTCGATACTTCTTAGAGAAGCTATCTCAATATTTGTGTTTTGATAAACTTTCTGCAAAGGAAATTCAAGACCTTCGCGAATGTCTCTTAAATATAATCCGATTGAGTGCATATATTGTATTGTGTAACAAATGTCCTCAAAGGTAGGTGTTTTTTGAGAATTTTTCTATTTTTATTAGTAGTTTTCAATAAAAAAATAGTTTTTTGTTGAAAACCCACAGAATTTACTAAAATTCGCCAAGTTTTTTATTGCTTAAATCGAATCATTATCCCTTTTGCCCGAAAAGTCTTTGGCAAAATCATCAAGTCTATATATTTTACTGGAAATCAAGTATTTGCCTTTGTTCGGTAGCCCAAAACCCATCGCTTCTTGTGGGAATATTTGGTCAAGTTCATAGCTCCAATCTTTTTCGATAAACAAGGCATTGCTATCATATTCCATAATATCACCTGTAAAAATCCAGTTTTTGTAGCGCATTTTATGGCTTTCGAGCCTGCCATCTTTGTATTTTTCATCGCCATACAAGTCGCGCCAACGCACATATCTACTCTTAGCCACATTGATAACGCCTCCTTTTTGTAGGGTAAAAAGGGTGTCTTTTAGCATCATTTCTTGGCTATTTTTTATCCAAATTTTATGGGAGCCTTTATCCAAAGACATCAAAACAGCCCCGCCCGGCTCTATGACAAATATATTTCCGCCATCTATGCACACTTTTCGCGCCTCTTTGCCCGCATTGTCAATATAGATATTGGGCTTGCTACAAGCCATTAGGAAAATAGCAAGAAGTAGTGAAAAGTTGAAAGTTGAAAGTTGAAAGTTCGTTATTGTTTTCATGTTTTTTATCTGTGTTATCTGCTATCATCTGTATGAATCTGCGTGAATCCACAAAGATTCCATACCTCTTCAAATCCATACTTTTCTTGCAACATAGCCACCGCTTTCGCGCTTCTTTTTCCCGTTTGACAATGTATGACAATGGGCAGATTTGCTGCAAAAATAGGAATATTTTTTTCAAAAATAGAGAAAGGCACTGAAATTCCGCCAATATTTTTTTTTTCATATTCTTCTTTTTCTCGCACATCTATGAGTTGAAAGGGTTTTTGGGCATTTTTCCATGCCAAAAAAGTCTCCACCGAAATCTCTCTAATAGGCTTAGATAGGGTAGGGGAGGAGTTACAAAATAACTCATAATCAATTAGTTGTGTCTGGGTAGGATTCTTTCCTGTCAAGGGGTTATTCTCCTCTTTTTGGATATTGAGGGTATATTGGGAAAAAGAAAGGGTATCGAAAATAAATAATTTATCTGCCAAAATTTCTCCGATTCCTGTAATTATTTTTATGACTTCCAACGCCTGTATGCTGCCAATAATTCCCGGCAAAACGCCCAAAACCCCTGCTTCTGCACAATTTGGCACAGAGTCGGGTAGGGGAGGGGAGGGGAACAAGTCTCTGTAATTGGAACTAAAAAAACTTTTTTCGTTTCTAAAATTAAACACTGCTACCTGCCCTTGAAACTGATGAATAGCTGCGTAAACTAAGGGTTTTTCGGTCAAAACAGCTGCGTCATTGGTTAAGTAGCGTGTGGCAAAGTTGTCGGAGCCGTCTGCGATTACGTCATATTCTGCAAAAATAGGCAAGGCGTTTTCTGCTTTGCAAAAAAAAGGATAGGTTTCGATAGTTATATGCGGATTGAGCAGCAACAATTTTCTTTGGGCTTCTGCGACTTTTAACTTTCCTACACTTTCTATATCGTACAAAATCTGCCTATGCAAATTGCTGATATCTATTGTATCGCCGTCCATAATGCCGATTTTTCCTACCCCTGCAGCCGCCAAATAGAGCAACATAGGGCAGCTCAATCCGCCCGCACCTATGACAAGGACTTTGGCATTTTTGAGTTTTGTCTGCCCTACGAGACCGAGTTGTGGCAAGGTTATATGCCGTTGATAGTGCTGATATTCTTGGAGGGAAAGCATAGTATTTTGTTGTGGTTCACGCAGATTTTCGAAAACTTACCACAGATAACACAGATTTTCACAGATAAAGAATACAAAAAGAATAACCTTATAATTTACCACTAAGGCACGAAGGAAACTAAGAAAGAAAAAGTGTGCCTTAGTTGTCTTCTTTTACCATATCTCTTCGTGTTTCTTCGTGCCTTAGTGGTGAGAAAAATGTTAAGTTATTGTAACTATTCAGCGAAAATCTGCGTGAAATTGAAACTTATTTCCAAATCTTGCGGCTAATCATTTGATTCCCAATTTTTGCCCTGACAATATACATGCCTGAAGTCCAATTTTCGGTAGGAATAAGGACTTGATTTTCTCCAAAAAACCTTGCTAATTCTCTCCCTAACCTATCACAAACTACGACTTCTTGCAAAGGCAAATCTCCTTGCCAATCTATTTGAAGGCTGTTTTGAATCGGATTCGGATATACAACAAACAGCGACTCGTCTATGCCATTTTCGAGGCTTGTAGTTCCGCCTGTAACTGTAATCGTAACAGAACTTGCCGCAGAACAAGTGCCATTTCCTGCTTGCAAAGTAGCTAAATATGAGCCATTTATGGTATAAGTATGGCTCGGATTTTGAACATTAGAGCTTGCCCCGTCTCCAAAATTCCATAGCCAAGTTGTTGCGTTTGTGCTATTGTCCGTAAAATTAACCGTTCCATTTATGCTGGCATCTACGGCTATATTGCTGGCTGTAAAGGCTGCATTTACATTGCCTGGCACTACCGTAGCAACGGCTTGTCCACGTCCACAACTTGTGCCGTAGTCTATATCCCATTTATAAAAATAATAATAATAAATGTCGCCATCAGGTGTGGTTTTGATAGAAACTATATTGTTTGTAGTGAAGGGCAAGCCGTTAAAATTGTTGTTGTAATACAAATCAAAAGTACCTCCTGCGGCAAAACCGAGTTGCAAATTATTTTGTTTTGGCACGTCAAAATTGAGGGCAACAATATTTATGCCATTGACAAAGGTAACAGGGGCGGATTTGAGAACCGTTCCATCAGCTTTGCGCAACTGAATCGTGCCGCTACCTGCCCCATTTGAATAAATCGTAACTGTTTTGAGCAAAAACTTTGTATAAGTGTCAAAAATGAGGCTCAAAGCTGTGCTATTCGATTTTTTGCCATTGACTTGTGTAGAATCCATTTTTCCTGCAAATACTTGATTCACAATATCTGCATAATAAACAGTTGTTGCGCTGAGGGGGGGCGTTACAAACACATTTCCTGTAGCAACCGCAACGCCGCCTGCATTTATGCTATACCATTTCATCGTGCCTGTGCCTATTGAGTTTGCGGTCAAAATCGCAGAAGCATTTTGGCAGATGACGGCATTTGTGCAAGTAGGGGTAGTTGTCGGAATGATTTGGAAATTGTGCGTAAGATGATTGTTTTCTAATCGGTCATCTGTGGTATCATTTACCGAAATAATATCAATCGTAATATAACAATTCCCAATGGCTAAATTTTGCGAAGGAATCCCTACAAAAACGCTTGCATTAGGAACTATATTTCCTGTCCATTGCAAAGTATCCACAAAGCCATTGCAATATTCGTATCGAATATGCATCGAAGTTATCGCATTTATGCCGTCATTAGCGACTTTTAGAAGGGAAGAAGGGCTTGTATTACAAGTAGTTGCCCCCAAATTGATAGAAAAAATCCCTGCATTGTTGTTATTTTGAGGCGAAACAGGCACATTTCCTGCTGCAACCAAATAGTCATACGCCGCTTTTAGGTGAATAATGCCCCTGCCATAGTCATTGTCTTCGCCCGCCGCACCCAAATCTATAGCTGTATAATACAACGCCAATTTGATTTCTGTCCCTGTAAGATAAGGAAAAGCCTCTTTTAACAAGACAATTCCGCCTGCTGCATGAGGAGCCGCCATAGAAGTACCTGTAAAAGCGGCATAAGTCCCGCCCGGAATCGAAGAACGAACATCTGTTCCCGGCGCACTTACTTCGGGCTTGATAAACAAAGCTCCCGTATCTTGACAGATAGAAGGGCCTCTACTTGACGAAGAATTGATGGGATAAGAAGGCACATTTCCATTGAGATTGCCTACTGCAAAAACATTGACCAAATTGGTATGAATATTTTTGGGATTCGTGATGGTAGAAACATCTGGACCTGCATTTCCTGCCGAAAAAACGACTGCAATCCCTGCTGCTTCACAAGCATTAAAGAGGTTTTTGTAATAATTGGAGGTACATTCACTCGCAGCATTGGTGTCATACCAAGAATTGTTGATAGCATCAGGCATATCACTTGTTGTATTTGCATTGTTATCGGGGTTTATTGCCCATTGAAAAGCCTGATATTTATTGCTATTACAAAGTCCGGGAGAGCCTATCCATGTTGCGCCAAAAGCCACGCCAATGGTGTCATGTGTAGTTTCGTCCAAGCCAATCATGGTTCCAAGTGTGTGCGAGCCATGCGAATCGCAATCAAAAGGCACTGTGTTATTGCTGTTAGACTCGTACCAAGCTTGATTGGCTGGCACATAATTTCCCCTGAATTGGTCGTCTAAAGCAGGGTGAGTCGGGTCTGCGCCTGTGTCTATGTCCATCGCCACACGCCCATAACCCGTATAGCCCATTGCCCAGACTTGGGGGGCGTGAATGGCAGTTAAGCCCTTTTCATGTCCGCCTACGGAGCGCGTTTGGTCAGGGCGGCTTTCGCTTTTTGTATAAGGGTCGAGGGCTATAGGCGCGTCCCAATCTATCCAAGCAATGTCATTTCTGAAAGAAAGTTGATAAATGATTTCAGGTTTTGCTTCTACCAAAATCATGTTCACAATCCAAAGGGAGGTAATGGACTTATTATGAACAGATTGGCTATTTTTCAATGCCTCCAAAATAGGCGATTGTGTGGCAGCCGCTTTTGCTTGTAAGGCATTTATAACCGTAAAAGTTCTTTCTTTAAGGCTTGCTTTTTTTTCATAAAAAGTGGCATCTAAAGCCTCAATATCGACTTGGTCTGCCAAAAAAATGCAGATATTATGGGGTTCATTAGGGAAAGAATTGAATCTTTCCAAAAGCCTTTCGGAAAGGGTAGCTGTGTTATAGGAAAGCTGTGAAAATGCTGGGTTTCTCCCAATAAAAAACAGCAATAACATAGAAAAGTAGCGTAAATACGTCATATTTTTGGATTGGAAATGAATCTGATAAACGAAAAATTGCGCTTAAAGGCTGCTAAGGTAAGGAGAGAATTTGGATTTTGCTGTAAATTATAGGACTTATCTTGAGAAAAAGGCTTATCTTTGCGCTAAGGAACACGAAAAGAATAAAATAATCATTTACCACTAAGGCACAAAGGAAACTAAGAAAGAAAAAGTGGGGCTTAGTTGTCTTCTTTTACCCTATCGCTTCGTGCTTCTTCGTGCCTTAGTGGTGAGAAAAATAGCAAGTTATTTAATTTTTGTTCATAAGGTATTTTAAAAAAGATAAGACTATGGCATATAGCGACTTCACAATGCGCCAATTAACCGAGAAATTTGGGCTTATAGAAAAAAAAGAAAATGTAATTAACATAAAAGAGATAATCTCAATGAATCCCAGCCAACGTCTTGTGGCAGATTTGGAGGAGGCACGTTTGTTGCCTGAATATTCGGAAAAAGCCAAATCAGAACATATTATTGCGCCGATTTTGCGAGAAGTTTGGCGACAAAACAACTACGCCTTTGAGTTATATTCGGGTTATACGTTTAATGTTTCTGAAGCCGATAAGCTCACAGGCGTTTGTGATTACTTGTTTAGTACGGAAAAAAGCATAGAAATTCGTTCAGCTGTTTTTTGTATTGTAGAGGCAAAAAATAGAACAGTCGAAGAAGGGATTGCGCAGGCTTTTGCAGAAATGTATGCGGCTCAAGTTTTTAATCAGCAGCAAAATAAGCCTACTCCGATTGTATATGGCTGTGTTACAACCGCTTACGAATGGCTGTTTTTGAAATTATCGGACAAAACAGCAAGCATTGATTTAGACCGTTATTATATAAATGGGCTTACTTTGCCTACTTTGTTAGGTATTTTGAACGGGATTGTAAGGGAGTATTTGTAGAAGCGTGAACAAGTAAGCGAAAATCAAGAATGTCGCCAAATTAACTTTGGGTTCTTCGCAAGCCACAAGTTGATGAGCTGCGTATCCTGCACATCAGGAAAAGCATTATGATGTTTACGTACTTGAACAATCTCATTTGTACGAACCTCTATGGTTGCCATACGCTTCGTTTCTTTCTTTTTTCCCGCAGAAATGCTATATTCTCTTAACGAAAAAATCCGAGAAATACGGTTATAACAACTGGAGGCATAACCCGCTACGCAATGGTGCATTTTTGCACTCTCATCTGTTAATCCATCAGAATTGATAAGCTCAAGGATTTCATAGATAAACCCTTCTTTTTCAATAGATAACAACTCCCAACTACTGCGCTCCCACTCATAAAAGACGCTATATCTATTATAACGGAATTCGGCATGCCAAGCCCTCATAGCAGTCAATAGACTTGCCCATGTCCTGCCTTTGAGCGAATAGTCATGATTGCGGGCATACGCTTGATTCATGTAATCCATGAGAGGCTGAATTTGGGCTAACTCTTCCCTTTGCATCTCTCTCTGTTTTTCTTTTACGCAAATAATCGCCAAGAAATCTTCCCATAATTTTTGATTACAAGGTACTATATAAGCACCCAAGAAGGTATTTATTATCGTCTCTGACACACCCGAAGCCTTTAGAAAGGCATATTTTATCGCATTTTTAATCGTATTTACGGGGGCGAGCGTAAAATAATGCCCCATTTTTTTGGTCAATTTCAAATCGCCTTGCGCAAGGCTTAATAGGTTTTTTCCTTCGGCTAAGCCAATAAATATAGCTTTTTCCTCCTCTGCCAATTTGGTCGTAAGTGCGAAAGAGGGCAAATATTTTAACGCTTTTTCTATCTCATGTCCCTCAAAATGTTGTTGCAAAAGAGAGAAATTAGGATAAAATGAAGGGTTTAGCAAGAGTTTTTCCAATTTTTCAGCAGGAAATGCTTGTCCGCTAAAATGGCTAAGGTAAAAAGTTATGGCACGATTAAATTTTACTTTTTTCCATGTTGTTGGCATTTCTTGGGGATTAATGAGACTTCTATGTGATTCAAAATTGTGATTATAGAAAAAAGAATGGCTAATCTTTAGCAAAACAGCTTTAGGCAAAGCATCTAAGCTTCTCCCCACCGAAAGGTAGGCTATATAGTCAAACCAAGTCTCAACCTTTCTATTCTCGTACTTGGAATAAATACTCAATGCTGTTTGAAGGATAAATTCCCATGTTTTTGCTTGTTGAGGCGCGCGTTTGTGCCTTTCAAAATACCTTAGCCTTTCTAAGAGATATGGGTAAATAGGAAAAAGATAGGACATTTGTTGAGAAAGTGTAAAGGAGGGATTTCCTTTCAGTTTTAGGTTAGAATAGACCGTATTTGCGCGCAAAAAGGGGATAAACTCATAAAAAATAGGAATAAATTGCTCCAATTTCAAAGGCAGAGAAAGCCTCACTACTTTGGATAGAAAGAACATAAATACCGCCTTGTTTTGAGCAATAGGAATGTTCAATGCTTCAATTCTTTGAAAATAGCTTGCAAAAGGGGATTGCAATGCTGCCTCAAAGTTCATTTTTCCTTCTGCAACACGCCTTAGCATAACCCCCAAAGAGAGGGTAGCTTTTTCGCTTGCTGTGATGTGGGTAAGTTGTGTGTGCATTGTGTTATTTGTTGTAAAATTTTGAGGGAAAATAAGGAACTTGCAAGGTTTTCAGATGGTTAGAAAACTTGAAATCTGATGAATGTACCTCATTTTACCTTAGGCTTTTTCATAAGCCTGAAGTGGGGGAGGTCTCCCTTGATAGCGGCGCAAAACATTTGCTTTTGTGAGTCTCACAATAATTTGGGTTTAAATTTTCAATAAATACCCTTCCACACGATACAAACTCGTGCATTTTTCTGAATATCCCATGGAAATGCCTGACAAATAGGGTGTATTTATCTTGCTATTGTCCGATAAGACAAACCGGAAAGGGGGCTCTGCTACTTACCATTCGCAGATAATATACATATAGAATACTTGTGCTTTGTTTGGAACATTTCAACTGATTTTGCAAGCAAAATCGAAAATATATGAAATGGAGCGTAGGATTTACAGAAATGCACTTCTTGTAAATACTTGACAAATCTTTGCAGATTTAGTCCTTTAAACGGTAAAAAAATAGATGCCTTAATAGGCTTGGTCTCAACTTAACAGTTGCTTATCAGCGATGGTTTCTCAATATTCGTTCCTTGTTCTTCTTTGGGATTTTTTTTACAAAAAAATCGGTTCGTAGCGTTGCGTGTGTGATGATGGGAATCCTACTGACTCCTTTGTATCACTTTTCAGGATTTGACCTGAGATTGTGTGGCGGCAATTTGAAGGGTTTGTACGCAAGGGAAAAAATAAGGTTACAAAAAAAAGGATTTTTTTCATTTTTTTTTGCAGAAAGAAAATAGTTCGGTTTTAGGCTGTAAACAGATGCTTATTCCCTTGTTGCTTTACTTTGATAACGCTTCGAGTGGTCGCAGACCCTCGAAGTCGTTATCAAAGATGTCTTTTCTGTTCTTTGTTTTTTTGTAACTATTCAGGTAGCTTCAAAAGTATATGCTTCGCCGTTGAGGATTCGGCAAAG
>JAYUZN010000452.1:0-3321 GCA_043751755.1 Bacteroidota bacterium
TAGCACCCACTCGAAGGGTTGCTTACTCAAACGAATTTAGTTTCGCTGCCCTTCGAGTGGTCGGAGACCCTCGAAGCGGCTTTAACCTGAATAATTACAGTTCGACAAAGAATTAACAATCATCTGCCCGGACGGGAACAAGCGATTTTTTACATGGCATTTTCGCTACACGCCAAATGCAGGAAGGATTTATTTTTGTGTATTCGAAAGAAAGATATATATTGGCTACATTGGTGGGAAGTTGTTGTAAAAAAGAAACTTCTGCGAAAATCTGCGAAAAACTACAAAAGTTTCAATTTATCCGCAATTTTGTAAATCTCTATAAAACATTTCTCTGTCAAAATGGACTCTTCGAGCGCATTATGCTTAGAAGGGTGGCGCACCTTTAAAAGATGCGCCACCCTATTACAGCTGCCCAAGCCGAAAAGCTACGCTAACTGCTCACTCCTTTGTCAATTTCTTGAATTTTGCCAATAGCTCTTCATTTTCGCTAAAAGCATTTTCCAACGCTGGAATGTTATCTATGTCATATACATGATGATATACGATTTCTACCAACGAAAAACGGGACTCATCATATTCCAAATTCTCTACCAAACGCGCCACTTGTTCCACCGAAAAACAAGCATTTTGGGTTAAAAGCCTATCTTTGACAATGTCCAATTTGATATTATCTCCCTCAACGCCTATAATGGTTGTTCTGGCAAAAGCCGCTGCAATTTTGTTATAGACTTTGGGAGAAAGTGCCTCTGCGCAACCTATTCGCCCTTTATAGTCATTTTCTATCAAATATTCAGGGATATAGCCAATCGTACTTTCCTTGTTTATATTTATTTTTTGAAACGCTGAAACCGCATAGCCCTCGTCCCAGCCGCCTTTTATTTTATTTTCGGGAACAGGTTTTTGTATGGTAAAATATTGCGAATTAAAATCTGTGCCAAAAGTGGTTATCGCAAACCATAGGTTATTTTGGTAAGAAAGATGTGTTATATAACTTGGATATTCTCCTTCTGTTTTGATTTTTAGGTAGCTTGTCAAGCCTTCTGTCGCATCAGTAACCATATAATCTTGGCTCACCAAATTGAGAGCTTCTGTGCGTATCATGACCACTTTATAGGTCTCCGTTCCTGCACACATTTCCGTAATTCTATAGCCTTCAACGAGTTTTTGCTGCACCTCATCATGCGGAAAATCCTCGCCTTCCACGATAATTTGCTCCTCAATCGGCATTCCTTTTGCAAAAACAGCTCCCCATTTCCGCTCGCCATTGTCCTTTCCATAGCTCAAAGAGCTGATAAAATAGCCTTGATTTGCCATGTTATCAATTTCGGTTTGTGGAAATTCGGCAGAAAGTATCATTTTCTGGTCTATAACCCATTTTTTGTCCGAAGCCACAATAGTCCATTTTTCGCCGCCATAGCTAATATCGTCTATAAAAAAGCCAAGTCCTTGATATTCCTCGATTTTATCAGTCGGATATTGGTCTTTAATCGTATAATATTGAGTCGTGCCAGCCGCACCTTTTGAGAGGACAGCAATAAACATTTCCTGCGCAGAAAGCTGGCAGAAAAACAAGGAAAGTAGTAAAAATAGGCTGTTTTTCATACAAAAAATAATATTAATACCCATGTTTTTTCATGCGTTTTTCGCGCACCCAATCCCCATGTTTGGGGTGATTGCAGTTTTTGCGGGGGTCGCCCAACACAAGTTTTTTTACTTTGGCACAAGAAGGCATGGTAAGCCCCATTATCAAAAGAAGTGCCAATTGTACGACAATCATATAAAATTTACGTGTTCCCATTGTTGTTGTGTGAAGAATAATTGTGCGAATATAGGATATTTTTTTTGAAAGAAAGAAAAAATATTTGTTATTTAAGTTGCGATACTCACTGCGCTGTTGTCTGTGTCCTCACAGGCAACAGCAAAATCAATTTACCGCAAAATCCGTATTTGCCCGCTCTGTTTCAAGATAAAAAGCCAGTACAATTTCTGTGCGAGGTACGCCTCTGTCCGTCAATTCATTTGCTATGCCATACTCCGTCCAATCGTCTTGAATCCAGATTTTTTCGCCAATAATATCCGCATGAAATACGCAGCCATGCACCCGCAAGCCCCGTTTCCAGCCCACACGCATCAGATAATAATGCCCTTGTGCATCATCTGCCAAAATTTGATTCACGACTTGTTCATTGCTTGGGCGGTGCGAAGCGTATTCTTCGAGGATTTCTTTCAGAAATAGTTGATATTGTGCTATTTTATCCATAATACAATTTCTTCATTTTGTAAGTTAAAAACAATTATTTCTTTTTGGTTTTGCTTTTGACCACGCCCAACTCCCCAAATTCCATGCCCATTTCCACCCATTTTTCTAAGTGTTCCAAGCTACTTAGCCCCTCTTCCGCTACAAACAAAAAGCCTTTCATTCTTTTGCCTGTAAAATCCATCGGGCGGGCAAATTCCCTGCCTATCGCTTCCTCAAAACGCTCGTCAAGCACCCGCAGCATGAGTTCGTCTTTCACAACGCCCACACACATTTTTTCATTTAGCATGAAACAGATGCCGCCAAACATCTTTTTTTCTTCAAAAATGATGCCTTTGTCAAGCAAAATACCTGCAATTTGTTCTGATAATGCTTCGTTATATGCCATAATAATATAAATAAAATTATTTTACCTGCAAAAACATCTGCACAGGAAAATGGTCGCTATAGCCATCATCTTGAAATTTGTCCCGAAAAATAGACCTTTTTGGATTGTCTTTTCCTTTGCCAAAACCCACAGTAAGCCATTCTGGACGAAATACATCTGCGGAATTGGGCAAATACTGCACTTTACTTTTGCCATTTACCAAGTTAGAACTGAGCAAAAATTGGTCAAACAAATCCCATTTTCCGTCATACATCAAAGTACCTTTGGAATTTGGGTCGAGAACGTTTGTCATTGTATTGAAAAAGCCGCTTTTTGCCGCTTCTGACACAGTGCTTTTCGCGCCCATCGTTTCAGACATGCTCTTATTTTCAGGGTCGTCATTGAAGTCGCCCATGACAATAATATGCGCTTTTGCGTTCTTTTTCAAGACCGAATCGCAGACTTGACGGACGTGTGTTGCCTCTTCTACCCGAAAAACCTCCGATTTTTCTTGCCCTTCTCTGCGGGAGGGCCAGTGATTGACAATTACATACATCTGTTCGCCTGCCACTTTTCCTTCTACTACCAAAAAATCGCGGGACTTTTTGTTTTTGTCCGTAAATTTGGGGGCAAAAGCCTTGTGCGCCACATAGCTAAAAACGGCAGGATTGTAGCAAAACGCCACATCTACGCC
>JAYUZN010000453.1:0-3069 GCA_043751755.1 Bacteroidota bacterium
CGGCGGATAATCCCATGCTTTTATATATAACAATATATCCGCTTTTTGCAGGAGCGATTTGCCTATTGTTGTATATTACGTTTTCGCCTTTTATCCAAAAACTCAAATACAAAAGCCTCCTTTCTCCTGATGGTTTTGTGAATGATTTGGCAATTACAAGCGCAAAATCTTACCAAAAAGTGGCTATAACAGTCGATTTTAGCTTTATGGATTCAAAAGCCGTAAGTCATGCCCTTGCACAAGGCGGCAAAAATGCCGAGTATTTGCTGATTCACATTGTAGAAACGGCGGGTGCGCGTATGATGGAAAGCGAAATTGACGATATGGAAACCTCTTTGGACAAAAGTAATTTGGAAAAATATGCGCAAACTATTCGAGAAAAAGGCTATGTTATAGAAAGTTTTTTAGGTTTTGGAAACCCAAAACAGCAAATCCCCGAAATTGTAACCCAAAATAATGCGGATTTATTGGTCATGGGGGCGCATGGGCATACAGGTTTGAAGGATATTCTGTTTGGAACGACCTTAGACAGTGTGCGGCATTCGGTCAAAATTCCTGTGTTGATTGTGGGATAGAAGGTTTTTTTATCACAAAATGCGTAAGTTCTAATCCGAAGGAACACGAAAGAATAAAATTCTAATTTACCACTAAGGCACGAAGAAAACAAAGGAAGGCAAATATAGCTTAAATATCTTCTTTTACTTGATATCTTCGTGGTTCTTCGTGCCTTAGTGGTAAGAAAAATAGCAAGATATTTAATTTTTGTTCCTAAGAATTTCCTCGCCTTGCGCAAAAAAATAAAATGTAGGCTATTTGTCCCAAAATACCTAACTTTGCGCCTCAATTTTTAACAAAAAAACATGACCAATTCACTCACGCCGATTAAAATAGTAGAAGAGCTTGACAAATATATTATTGGGCAGTATGAAGCCAAAAAATGTGTAGCCATTGCTTTGCGCAATCGTTGGCGCAGAATGAACGCAAATGAGGAACTTCGCAAGGAAATTATCCCCAATAACATCTTGATGATTGGGGCTACAGGCGTAGGTAAAACCGAAATCGCTCGCCGTTTGGCACAGTTGGCGCAGGCTCCTTTTATAAAAGTAGAGGCTTCCAAATTCACAGAAGTGGGCTATGTGGGGCGTGATGTCGAAAGTATGGTCAGAGATTTGGTGGAGCAAGCCGTCAGTTTGGTCAAGGCAGAGCAAAGAGAAAAGGTAAAAGAAAAAGCCCTTGACAATGTGTATGAGATTATTTTGGACATTTTGATTCCGCCCATGATAGGCAAAAAGGAGGAATTCAAAGAGCAATTGGCTTCTATTCCCGCAGAAGGCGGTTCAGATGCAGAACTCAACGAGCGCACCCGCAACAAATTTAGAGAAAAACTCCGCAATGGGGAATTAGAAGACCGCAAAATAGACCTTGATGTGAGCGTAGCAGGGGCAAGTGTGCAGGTGTTGGGACCTGTGGGCATTGACGGCTTAGACGGGCTGCAAGATATGTTGAGCGGCATGGTTCCCAAGAAAACCAAAACCCGCAAAATGACCGTTGCGGAGGCGCGTGAGCATTTGTTAGACGAGGAAGTATCGAAACTCATAGACATGGAAGCGGTGGCGCGTGAGGCAATAGATAGGGCAGGAAATAGTGGCATTATTTTTATAGATGAAATAGACAAAATCGCCTCAAGTAGCCGCGCTTCGGGCGGGGTAGATGTGTCGCGCGAGGGCGTACAAAGGGATTTGTTGCCGATTGTAGAAGGTTCGGCAGTCAATACAAAATACGGATTAGTCAAAACAGACCATGTGTTATTTGTGGCAGCAGGGGCATTTCATGTGTCAAGACCTTCAGATTTGATTCCCGAATTGCAGGGGCGTTTTCCCATTCGTGTAGAACTTAATTCTCTTACAAAAGACGATTTTGTCAAAATTCTCACACAGCCCCGAAATGCTTTAACTAAACAGTATCAAGCCCTTATGGAAAGTGAAGGCGTTAGCATAGCTTTTGATGAGGGGGCAATAGACGAAATCGCAGAATTGGCGTATGAAGTCAATCAGCAAATCGAAAACATAGGTGCGCGTCGCTTGCACACCATCATGAGTGCTTTGTTAAATGATATTTTGTTTGAAGTGCCTGACCTCAACGCAGCCACACATTTTCAGATAAATCGGGAATTTGTAAAACAAAAAGTAGGCAAATTGGCGGCGAAAAAAGAGGTAAGTCATTATATTTTGTAGGCTGTATTTCGGCTTAAATAAGTCATTTTTCCCAAAAAAATGACTTATTTAAGCCGAAAATGTGTGTAACTTTGTCTTTCAAAACAAACAATATATGTCAAATTTTAGAGATTGGAAACTGCCAAAATTACTAAAACACTTTCAACTGAGGCAAAATATTGACGCACCTACTTTGCAAATGTGGATAGAGGCAGAAGAGGAGATGACAGATTTTGAAAAATCCATATTAACACATTTGGCTAATCATCTCTTAGAAAATGTTTTGTATTGGAATAAACAAGAGTTATCCATGTACGCAATCGGTCCTATTTTGGCATTGGTAAATTTCACTTCTCCCAATAGTAATTTATATGCGTTGAGAGAGATAAGTGCGGAGGTAGATGGGGAAAAATTGTCGGGCGAACCTGATGGCATAATTGCCTTTGGGCAGCTTGAGCCTGAAATGCCTTATTTCTGTTTCCTTGAATATGAGAAAGACGTTGAGCCAAGCATAAATCCTATCATACCTTGCCTAACGGCAATGCTTATAGCAAGTGAAGAAAATAAAACGGTTTATGGAATAACAGTTGTTGGCGAAAACTGGCGTTTTCTCGTGTTAGAAGGCAGAACTTATGACATAAGTAGTTCTTATTCCGCAGGTTCAAAAGGGATTTATGATATTTTCCGCATCTTGAAAAAGCTCAAAAGAATCGTAGCGGCAAGAGTCGGTGTGGAAATGTGAGTTTCATTTTATTAGCGTAATTATTCAGGTTAAAGCCGCTTCGAGGGTCTCCGACCACTCGAAGGGCAGCGAAACTAAATTCTTTTGAGTAAGCAACCCTTCGAGTGGGTGCTA
>JAYUZN010000454.1:0-2338 GCA_043751755.1 Bacteroidota bacterium
TAGCACCCACTCGAAGGGTTGCTGACTCAAATGAGTTTAGTTTCGCAGCCCTTCGAGTGGTCATAGACCCTCGAAGCGGCTTTAACCTGAATAATTACGTATTTTGTATTTTATCTGCGAAATCTGCCTTAATCTGCGCAAATCTGCGTGAACCAACACAAACATGTCCTATCGCATAAGAGATATACTCATTAGCAGTTTCATTTTAGTCATTCTTTCGCCCATGATAGGCTTGATAATGATGTTATTATGGCTATTTCAACAAAAAATATTTTTCACGCAACTCCGCCCAGGCTTGCATGAAAAACCCTTTTTTATTTATAAATTTGCCACGATGTATCCCCTCAAAAAAAACGAAATCGAAGGAGATGGGCAGTGGGAACGGGTAACTCCTTTGGGGCATTTTTTGCGCAAAACCTCCTTAGACGAGTTGCCGCAATTATGGAATATTTTGAAGGGAGACATGAGCCTCGTAGGTCCTCGCCCTTTGATGATGGATTGGTTGGAAAACTATACAGATGCGCAAAGAAAACGGCAGACGGTCTTGCCGGGCATCACAGGTTGGGCGCAAATCAATGGCAGAAACCTCATTTCTTTTCCCAAAAAATTTGAATATGATGTTTGGTATGTGGAAAATAAATCACATTTTTTGGATATAAAAATTATGTTATTGACTATTTTTATTTTATTCGATTTTCAGAAAGTAGTGCCGAAACCGATAGATGAGGCGTAGCTTCTATCTATTCAAAATCAAGTCTTTCAATTTTTTCAAGGCATAAATAATGGCTATAAGGCTCTCCTTCGTAGTTGCTTCATATTTTTTACTCACACAATAATCGTTTCCAATTAAGGTAGTAAAATGCCAGCCTGTTCCTATTAAATAGCCGCCATAAATAGGCTTCTCATCATTATTTTTCGCCTGTGCAATCAGCATAGCGACTAACATTTGCGCTTCAGGATCTTTCTTTTCGCCTTTTGATTTCTTAAATTCTTGTAGGAAAAAATAAGGCGTATCGGGCGCATTGATGCGTGGGGTAGCTATGAGGCAATCGCAAATCACCGACAAAGGCATTTCTTTGATAATGCCTGTCATAGCCCTTTCATAGAATACTTTTATTTTCTTTTTTACCTTCACATTTGCCGCATAAAACGCCAAACTCACCATTTGCGTTTTGAGTTCCTCCTCATTCATATATTCGCCACTTTCCACAATTTCTTCATACAAATCATTCACAATCCGTTGTTCAAACGCATCTAACTCAAAATCTGCTTGTAGCCATTGCTGCAAATGTGCGCAATTTTCGTTGTAAGCAAGGTCAAAAAACTTTGAAATTGCTACTAAATCAAAATTGAAATTTTTAGCCATAAATAGAAATATTTTTACAAAGATACTGAAAAAACTCATTCCAAAGCTATACTCTTTTCCAATAGCTCCCAAATCCGTTCCACCCAGTCCAAATGTTCAGGCTTCATCAAGCAAGAACGCAAGCAAACGATATGTTCCGCATCTTTTTCCACAGATTTCCATTCGGGATAAAGGTGAACATCTATCAACTTTGCAGGAAATTGGAACAAAGCCAAATACAAATGTTGCTGCTCACAGGCAATAAAAAGCCGTTTGGAAAGTTGCGAAATCTCCGAAAAAGACTTGCCTTTTACGCACCAAACTACTATGTCTAAGGTGGGCGAAATGAGGCGCAAAAAACGTTTTTCCTGCCCTATTTTCTCATATAACAAACGGGAAGCCGTCAAAGAAGCGTCTAATCTCTGCGAAAATAAACCTTTTTTCTCCAAAGGAAACAGCTGCATAGTCGCCCACAAAGCCACCGCAGCCGCACCTGCGCGCGAACATTCTAAGCTGATTTCTCCCAAATGCAAGGCATCAGAAGTGAAGTAAGTATAAGGCGAATCATGTGCATACAAACGCCCAATTTCAGGATTTTGGAACAAAATACAGCCACAGCCATATGGTTGTAACCCATGTTTATGCGGGTCTATAACAATCGAATCGGCTTGCGAAATAGCTTGAAATGAGGCTTTTACGTCTTCTGTCAAGTTTTCTGCCAAAGTAAAATAGCCGCCATAAGCTGCATCTATATGAATCCGAAAAGCATATTTTTCTCGCAACGCCAAAATCCCCTGCAAATCCTCACAAGTTCCCATGCCTGTTGTCCCCAAAGTAGCTACCACAGTGCCGATTTCACCTGTTTGCAAGGCTTTTTCCAAAGCCTGTAAATCCATTTTTCCTTTCAAATCGCAAGCAATAGAGATAAAAGGAATCTTTAACACGCCAGAAATACGAGAATGAGTATAGTGCGCCAATTCCGAAGCTGCCACA
>JAYUZN010000455.1:0-2137 GCA_043751755.1 Bacteroidota bacterium
TAGCACCCACTCGAAGGGTTGCTGACTCAAATGAGTTTAGTTTCGCAGCCCTTCGAGTGGTCATAGACCCTCGAAGCGGCTTTAACCTGAATAATTACATTCATTTATTGTTAGTCTTTGCGCTATTGCCAAATCATAGCAGTTAAGCACAACTGATGCAGGAATAATCCCAAATTGCCAACTTTGCGGTTTTTAGGCTCAAAAGCCGAAAAAATTTACCCCTTTTTCTGTATACCAACCCCCATTTTTTAGCTGATAAGATGATGAATTACGTCTCTATACGCATTTTGCGTAGCCACTCTTTGCGCTTGCGACACAAGTGGAAAGGTACTCAATAGGGCAGTTTCAGGAGTAAGGAGGAAGGAATTCAAGCCACAACCGCCTCGCCAGCCAGTACAATATCTTGATAATCTACGCCTCTTTCCAGCAATTCCTCCTCAATTTCCGTATCAGTATTGTTACATTGCACCCATATTTTGCCGTCTATAATGTTAAAATGGAAGGTGGTCATATAGACAAAATCGCCTTTATACTTGCCAATTCCCAACAAAAGATAGTGATGATTGAGGGTATCAATCACTTTTTGCTTTTTCACATCGGGCATATAGCGGAATTTGATGCTGCCATATTCGTTGATGAGGGAAATGAGTATGTTTTGATAGTGCGTTAGTTTTTCCATGGGATTCGTGAGGTATGTCTTTTCTGGGCATATATTTTGGCTTGATTTCAAGGGCAAATATACAAATAAATAGGGGATTTCATGAAATTTTCCTGTAAACAGGTCATTTCTTAAAGAATTGTTTTCCCATTTCCTTGCTTTCTAGGGTTTTTGTCCTTATTTTTGCCGAAAATTTGTTTGGAGAGATTGATGAATGAGAGAAATAAGTGCCAAAAGGAGAAAAGCAAGGAGTTGGAAAACAGCTTGCAAGATAAAAATGAGATGATACAACTACTGAAATCGAAACGGTAATTTGCAAAATGAAAACGGAACTTTATTTAACAGATTTTGTAAGTGATAGCCAATATTCTACAGATATAATTGTAGGTGCAAGAGGGCTATTGATAGGTATAAAGCAAATGTTGGGCAATATAGCCCTCAACATTGTGTTGGCGATGGTGTTTGTGCCATCTGCCTTGCTGCTTAGGTATATGTGTAACAGATTAGCTGCCAAAATGCCTGTGAGCTTGGATATAGAAGATGCTCAAGACTATGTTTTGATTCGCAGTAGCTACGACAAATTGAGTCTCTATTTAAGCCTGCTTAGGCAAATTCAGGCACTTGACAGAACCAATATTCCTTTTATGCTACATTTTGCGGTCAAAGAAATGGATAAAATGATAGGCATTATTGCCCGTTTTTCGCTTATCTTGAAACAAACCATCGCAGATTTGGAACAAACGAACAGCAAAAATAGCCTTTTTCAGCAAATACCTGAAGCGGATATTTGGAATGCGCGTGTACCTGCTTACGATTATCGCTTGTAATTATGTTTTCTGCCAAAGATGGATATGAATATAAGGCTTTGACGCACAAAAAAGAGCGTGATGGGAAGTTGGAATTTCTGCGATATATGTATAGTTTCAAAAGCCGAAAAAACCAATCCTATATTGTGTATGTGGATTTGTATAGCGAAATTCAAGTTTGTGCGGTCAAATTCTTTCTCACCATTCTGACAAAAAATTTCAGCTAAAAGCGGATTTGTACGAAATGCCGGGTATTGTCAGCACTTGCATCAACATTATGTTGGACTTGTATGCGCAAAACCCCTTGTTTTCTTTCGGCTTTATCGGTGCCAATAGCGAAAATGAGGAAAAAGAGAATACAAAGCGTTTTAGGCTATACAAAGCAATTATGATGCGAATTTTCTCGCCGTCAAAATTCAGGCATTTGGGCTATGACAAAGAAAGTGCTTATTTGATGTTGAGTAGGGCAAATGAAAAAAATAATCCTTCTCTACAAATGGAAATAGAGGCTTTTTTTCAAAAACATTATGTGATTTAGAAAAAGGCACGCAGCCGCCGCCCAGAAATTCCTACCAACTACGATATTGAACTTTGAGTGCATTGATTATTACTGAGTTACAAAGTATCACCCGTTTTTACCTTCGACAAAAACGGGTGGGGTATCGTGCCTGAT
>JAYUZN010000456.1:0-3299 GCA_043751755.1 Bacteroidota bacterium
CCGCTTCCATCCTCGAAGCGGACGCTTCAAGAAAGGAGGTACAAGCGGACGCTTGCACCAGCAATACAACCAATATCTTAACCTTGTTTATTTAGTCAGCACTACTTAGTACCCCGTAAAAAAATACAATGAATATATTACTCATCGGCTCGGGCGGCAGAGAACACGCCTTAGCATGGAAAATGGCACAATCTCCTTTGTGCGAAAAGCTATTTATTGCACCCGGAAATGCAGGCACAGCACTTGTAGGGCAAAATGTGTCCCTCAAAGTTTCTGATTTTGAGGTAGTTTACGAATTTGTGCAAGCAGAAAGCATTTTATTGGTCGTCATAGGACCCGAACAGCCTTTGGTAGAAGGCTTGGCAGATTTCCTACGCGGGCTGAATATTGCGGTCATAGGACCCGGCAAACAAGGGGCAGAATTGGAAGGCAGCAAAGCCTTTTCCAAGTATTTTATGCAAAAATATGAAATTGCAACGGCTCGTTTTCAGGCTTTTTCTGCCTTAGAAACCTCCGCTGCAAAAGCCTATATTCGTACTTTGGCTTTGCCTGTGGTTATCAAGGCAAGCGGTTTAGCGGCAGGAAAAGGCGTAGTTATTGCTCAAGATTTGGCAACTGCGGATAGCACGACTGAAGAGATGCTTTCGGGCAGTTTATTCGGTTTGGCGGGCGAAACCATTGTAATTGAGGAGTTTCTGCATGGCATAGAGATGTCTGTTTTTATCCTTACAGACGGAAAAAGCTATAAAGTTCTGCCTTCTGCCAAAGACTATAAACGCATTTTTGACGGCGACAAAGGTGCGAATACAGGCGGAATGGGAGCGGTTTCTCCTGTTCCTTTTGCCAATGCTGCTTTGATGCAAAAAATAGAAGACCGCATTATCGCCCCGACCCTCATAGGCTTGGCGGCAGAGGAAATCCCGTATTGCGGCTTCATTTTTTTGGGCATTATGGTGGTGAAAGGAGAACCTTATTTGTTGGAATATAATTGCAGAATGGGAGACCCTGAAACAGAAGTAGTTATGCCGCTTATTACCTCCGATTTTGTGGAATTGTTATGGGCTGCAGAGGCTGGAAATTTAGCCGAAAAGGAAATCTCTATTTCTCCCAAAACCTGCGCTACAGTTATGTTGGTTTCGGGCGGCTATCCAGATAGCTATGAAACAGGAAAAGCAGTTACAGGCATGGAAAATGTGCAGGATTCTCTATTGTTCTATGCAGGAATTGGCACAAAAAATAATAGGCTTGTAACACAAGGAGGGCGTGTTATAGCTGTTTCTTCTTTGGGCGAAAATCTCGAAGAAGCACTTACAAAATCCTATAAAAATGCAGAAAAAATCCATTTTGAAGGGAAGTTTTATCGTAAAGATATTGGGCAGGATTTGATTTAAGGTATTTTATACGGGTGGCGCACTTTTCAAAAGTGCGCCACGCTCATAAAGACAACCCTAAGTCCCTATTCCCAAACGAATCATCTCTTTTTCCAATTCTGCCATCGTCATTTGGCGGAAGTCCGTCATTTCCACGTTTTTATCTTTGCCGATAAGCACTTCTTTCAAGCAAAAATAAGGCACATTATCTATTAATTTTGTAGCAAATAACACCCCTTTTTCCCCTTTTGGAGCAGCAGAAAAAGCCATTCTTTTGCCCAAATCCCTGCCCGGTATCAGGCTGCGAGAGGCGGAAAGAATCAGTTTAATATCTGTATTATTTTTATTGTCGTACATTACAGTTAGGTCATTTTGGCTTAGATTTGGCTCATATCTATCACAATTTGCCCAGCCCATTCTGTTCAGCGTAAAAAGGTAAGAAATGGCATAATGCGCTGAATAACTGTTCATTAAAGCTGTGTTACTTGCCTGAAGTTCTTGATACATGTCATCAAAAACACTGTTTTTTTCGCCTACAACCCGTTTAAAATTCGCCTCAAAAAACTTGCTATCTGCCTCATAATTTTCCCTGTCAAATACGTAATTATTCATCAAGCCCACTTTTTTCTGATACAAATCTTTGTTGAGATGTGCCTGTAAAGGAATCGTTTTTTGAAAATCAAAGTTTTTATATTTGGCAATTTCTTCTCGTATCGCCAATAAATCATCGAGATTGGCAAAAATAACATTCCCCAACAAACAATATTGCTTGTACTCATACAAGGCTTTGCCCGAAGCTTTGGACTTTTGGTCTTTCTCCCAAGCCACTTGATTCAGCGTTTTGGTGATAATATCTTTGTATTTTTTGAGCTTAGGATTTAGGTTTTTTATTTGAAAAGAAACCACAGGCTTGCCGTCTATCGAAGTCTTATCCTCCAAATGTATAGACAATTCTATTTCGCCAATATCATAACTTTTATTTCCTTCCCCTACCTTTTCCCAATCCCTTACCTTTATCATATCTTCTTGTTTTTCAAGGCTTTTCCGATTCTTTGTATCCGCAACTCGCCAATTCATAACGCCCGAAGCAGGTCTTTTTTCGCCATAAAATAGCTCCATTCCCTCCTTTTTGGCTTGAGTAGGCATTTCTATAATGATGGGGTGAGTTGCCATGAGGTGCAAAGGTTTTCCCTTACAAGTAGCATTCAAGTAAACCATTCCGCCTGTTTCTAACAATAAATCATTCGCAGTTGTCGTAAGATTCGCAAAAATCATATCTTTCAAAGTATAAAACTCCTTCAATTCAATCTGCACTTCGGACGTTACAGGATTGCCATTTTCATCTACCAAGCAAGCGGGCGGAAAGGTAACAATCGTCCCCTCTTTGCCTTTGATGCTTACGGATTCCAACAAAGAGGGCGTAAAAGTCAGTATTTCATTAGGTTTTATCTGTTGCGCAAAATATTTTCCTATAGCGGTTTCGTCAAAAAAGTAGGTAGGTTTTGTGGCTACATCTGTCGCATTTTCGCCCGATTTTGCAGGCGAAACAGCTTGACTCACAGCTTTTTCTGCTTTTTTGTACATTTGTTGAATAATGCCAGGAATTTGAGAACCTTTTAGGTCTTTATTTTCGCTTGTTTCGGGCTGTTTCTCATCTGCTACTCCCAAAAAAATGGTATCTACAGCTTCTTCTTCGTTCGTTTTTGCTTCTATGGGAGAAGTGTTAGGATTGTTTTTTGTGGTAGTTTGTTCAGTTTCGGTACAACTACTTGCAATGACAAGGAATAATAGCGAGAAAAATGGTAATTTTGGCATGTTTTGGAAATGATAAGGAACGGAAATTAAATAACTTAACATTTTTCTCACCACTAAGACACGAAGAAACACGAAGCAATATAGTAAAAGAAGGCATCTAAGCCATGCTTTTTC
>JAYUZN010000457.1:0-4159 GCA_043751755.1 Bacteroidota bacterium
TAACCCCACCAACCACAAAATGACAGTGCGCGTGTATTCGCCAGTTGTGGGGGCTTCTATTAAAATGAAAGCAGAAGTACATGGCGTTCCTACGCAATCCGTAGAAACAGATGTCTTGACTACGGTTGCGAATACATGGGAAACTTTGACTTTTGACTTTGATACACAATCAGCAGGAACAGCGGCTTTTGATGCAAGCTATCCGTATGATATGGCTTCTGTATTTTTCAATTTTGGGGTAACAGGTACGACACAAATCTATTATTTTGATGATTTGATGATAGATACGACAGGTGGCGGTACAAATCCCATTTTGAGCCAAATCGATTTGCCCGTTACTTTTGAGGACACAACCGTAAATTATACCATGACAGACTTTGGCGGAAATGCAAGCGTTTTAGGTGCAGACCCCGTAAATGCGACAAATACAGTAGCAATTACCACCAAATCAATAGGCTCTCAAACTTGGGCAGGTACAACCATCGGAACTCCACTCGGCTTTGCCAATGTGATTCCTTTTACTGCAACCAATAGAACCATGACAGTACTTGTTTATTCTCCGACTGCGGGGATTCCCGTAAGATTGAAAGCAGAAGTGCATGGCGTTCCTACGCAATCTGTGGAAACAGAGGCAATGACAACCTTGGTAAATGCTTGGGATACTTTGACCTTTGATTTTAATAATCAAGCTGGAGGCACAGCTGCATTTGATGCGAGCTATCCGTATGACCTTGCTTCTATCTTCTTCAATTTTGGTACACCGGGTACAGGCGAAACCTATTATTTTGATGAGGTGCAAATAGGACTTGGCGGCACTGTGCCTCCTACCTTAGCGCAAATCGATTTAACGGTTACTTTTGAGGATACTTTGGTAGATTATACCCTTACGGATTTTGGCGGAAATGTGAGCATCTTAGGGGCAGACCCCGTAAATGCAGGAAATACAGTAGCCATTACGACCAAAACCGCAGGGGCGCAAACTTGGGCAGGTACAACGATTGGCACAAACTCAGGTTTTGCAAATGTGATTCCTTTTACAGCTACAGAAAGAAGAATGACTGTTTATGTTTACTCTCCAGACGCAGGGATTCCTGTGAGATTGAAAGCAGAGGTTCATGGGCAGCCTACGCAATCCGTAGAAACAGAAACCATGACTACGGTAGCAAACGCATGGGAGCCGATGATATTTGACTTCAACAATCAGGCAACAGGAACAGCAGCCTTCAATGCGGCTTTCCCGTATGATATGGCTTCTATCTTCTTTAATTTTGGGACAGACGGGGCTACAGCAGGGCAAAAAGTATATTATTTTGATGATGTGCAGTTCGGTGCAGTGGTAGGCATTGAAAACGAATTGACTTCGCAAGTAAGTATATTCCCAAATCCTGTAACGAATATATTGACAGTAAGACTTCCTGAAGCCATACGTTCACAAAATCTCAAGTATGTTATTACAGACATTATCGGGAGAAATGCACAAATTGGCACGTTGGAGAAAGGACAAATCGAGGTAAATACGCTCATAAAAGGCGTATATTCCCTTCAAATTAACACAACGAATGGCATAATCTGCCGCCGTTTTGTGAAAGAATAAGGTTAAAACCGTTTTATGGGTAGCCCTTTGCCATGGCAAAGGGCTACCATAGAACGGCATAACATACATAAGCGCTGTAAATTATTCTATATGAAATACAAAATATACCTCTTAAACAGTCTATTTTGCCTTGTTTTCCAATGCCTATCTGCACAAGCCATAAAGGTTTCTGTCTTAAAAGGAGAAAAAGGTTGGGAACTCTTGCGAGAAGGAAAACCCTATTATATAAAAGGAGCAGGTGGACAAACCTTTTTGGACGAAGTGGTCGCAACAGGCGGCAACTCTATCCGAACATGGGGCTTAGATGATGCCCAAACCATCTTAGACGAAGCGCACAAAAGAGGCTTAACCGTTATGTTAGGTTTGTGGGTGCAGCACGAAAGGCATGGTTTTGATTACAACAACAAAGCCAATGTACAAAAACAGTTAGATGCCTTCAAAAAGGCAGTGCTAACCTACAAAGACCACCCCGCATTATTGCTTTGGGGAGTAGGAAATGAAGTGGACTTGAATTATTCCAATATCAAAGTATGGGACGCAATTCAAGACATTGCCAAAATGATTCACGAAATCGACCCCAATCACCCGACAAGCACCGTAACCGCAGGCTTAGATTCTTTAGAAGTGCAACTCATTAAGGCAAAAGCTCCTGACATAGATATTTATGGCATCAACACTTATGGGGACGTGGGTAATGTGAAAAAAAATCTTCGCAACTTCGGCTGGGCGGGTCCTTATATGATTACAGAATGGGGACCAAATGGGCATTGGGAGGTACAAAAAACGAAATGGGGGGCTTCTATTGAGCAGACAAGCCACGAAAAAGCAGAAAGTTATCGCAATCGTTACACCCAATTTATTCAAGGAGATAGTGCCTATTGTGTAGGTTCGTATGTCTTTTTGTGGGGTTTTAAACAAGAATATACTGCTACTTGGTATGGCATGTTTAGCAAAGAAGGCAAAGCCACAGAAACGGTAGATGCAGTAGAATATGCTTGGAAAGGCAAAAAACCCGAAAATCCTGCGCCCGAACTATTAAAAGTTGTCCTAAATGGGCAAGCAGCAAATACTGACCTAAGCCTCAAATCTCAAGAAATGAATGAAGCAAGGGTAGAAATTGCGTATCAAGGCAAAGAAAAACTTACCTATTATTGGGAAATTCTCAAAGAAAGTGACGACAAAAAAGAGGGCGGAGATGCTGAAAAAGAGGCAGAAGCAGTAACAGGTTTGATAAAAGGAAATGGAAAGGAAAGTATCTCTTTTCGCGCGCCACTTGTACAAGGGGCTTATCGGCTTTTTGTTACCATTTCTACGAAAGATAAGATAGCCTATGCCAATATCCCTTTCTACGTTACGGCAAGGACTGCAAACGACCCGCAAGCTCGTTTTATCCAACCCAAAATATATGATTTTAAGTCTTTTTCGGTTACGGAATAAATAAGCGATAGTACATAATAAACACAAAAAATGATAAAAAAAATTGCAATAGATAATGTTTTTTTTGTAGTTTCGCGACATGATACTAAGAGATACTACATATCCTAATAGTGAAATATTATCTACCTCTTTTGCAAATGAGGTAAATATAGCTATGAATTTCCCTAAAATAAAGGAAATTGGCGAGAAAGAGGAAAAAACGATTAATGTTTTATCTCTTTTTTCGGGTTGCGGCGGAATGGATTTAGGACTTGAAGGGGGCTTTTTAGTGCATAAAGATAGTATAAATACTAAAAATAATCCTAATTTTATTGATTTTGAGTTTGACGAGCATTTTGTAAAGCTGAAAGCTTCTAAGTTTAAAACGGTTTTTTCTAATGATATTCTGAAAGAGGCAAAAACGGCTTGGATTCATAATTTTGGTAAGTTGGGCTACAATAATGATGTTTTCCATGCTGAAAGTATCGTGGATTTAGTGAAAATGCACCAATCGGGTGTGAAAGTTTTTCCTGATAATGTGGACATTGTTACAGGCGGTTTTCCTTGTCAGGATTTTAGTATTGCAGGGAAGAGAAACGGGTTTAACTCTCATAAAGACCACAACGGTAGGATTATTGAGACAGAAATCGCAAACGAGGAAACAAGGGGGAAATTATACACTTGGATGCGGGAAGTCATAAATATTACAAAACCTAAAATATTTATTGCTGAAAATGTTAAAGGTTTGGTAAATTTAGCTAATGTAAAATCTATTATTCAGAATGATTTTGCGGCAGCTGACGAAAATGGTTATATTGTGTTAGAACCTAAAATTTTACATGCTGCAAATTATGGTGTACCACAATCAAGAGAGCGAGTTATTTTTATTGGAATACGTAAATCCGCACTTAATGATATGGCTTTGAGTGAGTTATCGAAAAAAAATGTGTGTGATGAGTATAACCCATATCCTAAACCAAGCCATAACTTTACACTAAAAAATGAGGACTTGAAAACTCCACAAACTTTGGAAAATATTTTTTCAATGTTAGTTGAGCCGCATTTGAGTAATGACCCTTCGCAAATGTTTTACTCAAAAGCGAAATTTATGGGCGTTCATTGCCAAGGGCAAACCGAAATAAATTTGAA
>JAYUZN010000458.1:0-7908 GCA_043751755.1 Bacteroidota bacterium
CTCATTTTACGAAAAATGAAGTATCTGTAAGTAGAGCGTGACGCACCTTTGAAAGGTGCGCCACGCTACAAGCCTATCCATACAATATGTCGTTATCAAAATTTGGGGCTTTATGCAAGAAACCCGTACAATTCCTGCATGGCAGGGGTTTCTTGCACAAACTCTTTTTGTTACACATTTGCCGCAAATTACGCAAAACTACCTATAAAAATCTATCATAGCTTGTAATGCGCCCAATATTTTGTCTAACTTTTCGAGATAATAACGGTCAATATCCACATAACAAACCTCGTTTTCTAAGCGCAAAAACTGCCATTCTGTGCCTATGGTAACACAGCCATGAATGATTCCAATATTTTTGCCTTCCTTTTCATTGTAAAGCCTTGCCCCTTCCATCTGTGCAATGCACTGCGGAATACTTTGTTCAATGTCATGGTCTTTTGCCTCAATCAGGCAAAATAAAGGCGTGTCTAACTCATAATCTTGCTCACCCAAACTTAGCACAAAATCACATTCGCCCGTTAGCTCTCTCGAAGAATCGCCATTCACAACTGCCCCCGAATAATAGGCAAAGGCATCTTTGTTTTTTTGGTAAATTTCGGTAATAATTGGCGCAACAATGCTTTCTGAACGCGATTTTTCGCTAAATAAGGCAAAAAGCTTGCTTCTTTCTAAGGCATCTAATAGAAATTGCGAAGGCTCAATAAGCTTTTTTTCAGGAAATAATTGCGCCTGCTTATTACGTATTCCCAGCTCATTGCGCACTTTTTTGTAGGTAAAATTGCTATATCCCATTTTATTTTTGTAGCTTAGGAGCGTGGCGCACTTCTCAAAAGTGTGCCACACTGCTAAAAGTAAATCAATTTAACACACAAAGATAGGCATTTTTAAGGTAAAAAACACTTTATTTCATTTATTTTTAATAAAGTTATCTTTATTTTTAACTTACCGCAAATTTTCCCTACTTTTGAGGCGTAAATTTTATTCCTTTGTAACTTTCTGAATCATGGCAAACGACACAAACACCGAAAATACAGCGACAGGCAGCAAATTAGAGACCATTCGCGAACTCCTCTTTGGGCAACAAGTAGAATTGTATGACAAGCAATTAGACGAATTGCGCCATCAATTACAAAAGCAACGCTCCGAAATGGAGGAGAAAATGCTGCTCCTGCATCGCCAATTATTTACAACGATTGAGGCATTGAATACCGAACTTACAGAGTCTATTAGTACGCATAAAGCGCACACAGCGAGAGAGTTACAACGCATAGACAATGAGAAAACAAACCGCGTAGAATTGGGCAAAATGCTGATAAATTTGGGCAATCACCTCATTGAAGACGGGAAATCAAGGGGCTAATAATTTTTGCTATATAGAAAATGGCAACTACGCAAGGCAAGGGTACAACTTTTTTTGAATAGAGAAGTTATATCCTTGTTTTTACGTGAAAAAATATGATGCAAACACCTGATTTATTACAAAAAGCCTTAAAATTCGAGTTTTTAACACTTGAAGAAGGCGTGTTTTTATACCACAACGCCACAACTGCCGAGCTGATGTATGTGGCAAATGAGATGCGCAAAGTGCATAAAAAAGACACAGAAGGCATTGTTACTTGGCAGATAGATAGAAATGTGAACACAACGAATGTCTGTGTCGCAAATTGCAAATTTTGTAACTTCTTTGTGCCACCAGGCGCAAAACACGCCCACAAAGCTTATATAACAGATGACGAGACCTACAAAACCAAAATTGAGGAAACCTTTTCTTTGGGCGGCGACCAACTGCTGCTACAAGGCGGACATCACCCCGATTTGGGCATAGAATATTATGAAACTTTGTTTGCAAAACTGAAAAATTGGTATCCCGAATTGCGCCTTCACGCACTTGGCCCGCCCGAAGTCGTGCATATTTCCGAATTGTCAAAACTGACTTATACCGAAACTTTGCAACGTTTGATGGTGGCGGGCATGGATTCTATGCCGGGTGCAGGGGCAGAGATTTTGAATGATAGAGTTCGTAGAATTATTTCTAATGGAAAATGTCTCGGCAAAGAATGGCTTGACGTAATGCGTGCTGCCCACAAATTGGGCATGACCACAAGCGCGACCATGATGTTTGGACATATAGAAACGATAGCAGAACGTTTTGAGCATTTGGTTTGGATTCGGGAAGTGCAAGCCGAAAAACCGACAGGTGCAACGGGCTTTTCTGCCTTTATTCCTTGGCCCTATCAAGATGATGGCACTTTGCTAAATCGGGTAAAAGGCGTGCGAAACTCTGTGAGTGTTGATGAATATGTGCGAATGATTGCCCTTTCTCGGATAATGTTGCCCAATATCAAAAACATTCAAGCTTCATGGCTCACTGTCGGACCAAAAGTGGCGCAAGTCTGTTTGCATGGGGGCGCAAATGATTTGGGTTCGATTATGATAGAGGAAAACGTGGTTTCTGCGGCAGGCGCGCCTTATCGTTTGAGCAGCAAAGAAATACAAGAAGTGATTGTGGCAGCAGGTTTTGCACCACGTTTGAGAGACCAATTGTATAGGTTTAGAGAAATGCCTGTGAGCTTGAATTGAGCTTGCTTAGGAACACGAAAAGAATAAAATCATCATTTACCACTAAGGCACGAAGGAAACTAAGAAAGACAAAGTGTGGCTTAGTTGTCTTCTTTTATCATATTGCTTTGTGCTTCTTGGTGCCTTAGTGGTGAGAAAAATAGCAAGTTATTTAACTTTTGGTACTTCTATGTTGAACGAGGTGAATTTTCCTGTAAACCTGTCATTTCTTGAAAAAATGACAGGTTTACAAATATAGCCTGCTTTGCCCATAAAAATAGCCCATTTGAGCCATTGTTTTACCCAAAAGATTGCCCTTTTTTTGTAAAAAATACATAATATGACCTATCGCATTGTTATTGTAGATGACAAATCTATTAATATTCACTCTCTCATTGATAAAATTACTTTTTCTAAGGAAATAGAAGTAGTTTTTACCGCAGCAAATGGCAGGGATTTTTTGGAGAAAATGAAAGAAACCCCTGTCGAACAGCAGCCGCAAGTGGTGCTTATGGACATTGATATGCCTGTGATGAATGGCATTGAGGCGGTAACGATTGCTTCTATCGCTTTTCCTGCTACGCAATATGTGATGCTTACCGTTTTTGATGATGACGACAAGATTTTTGAGGCTATCAAAGCGGGAGCAGTAGGTTATTTACTCAAAGACGAGAAAATTGCGGACATTCGTGATGCTATAATTGAAGTAGTAGATTTGGGCGGCGCGCCGATGAGTCCACGTATAGCCCGCAAAGCCTTGAAATTCCTCACCTCTCCGCCCAAAACTTCAAGCCCTATTTTTTCGCCTATTTCGGAAAGAGAAACGGAAATCCTTTCGCTCTTTGTGCAGGGTTTGGATTACAAAGAGGTGGCAGATAAGCTGTTTTTAAGCCCACATACGGTCAGAAGACATATTGCGAATATTTATCAGAAATTGCATATTTCTAACAAAACACAAGCCCTGCAATTCGCGCAAAAAATGGGCTGGGCGTGAGGGGGAGTTGATAAAAAAACCGCCTCACCTTTTTGGGGGTGAAGCGGCTGGGTTCAGGGAGCTGTGTGCTTTTAATGCTGAATCGCAAGTTTTTGTTTGGCAATCAATTCGCCATCTCTTCGGACTTCTACGTTATAAATACCGTTTGCGAGCGATTTTACGGCTATCCTTTGGCTGTTGCTGATATATTCTTGATAGACTACCTGCCCAAGTGCGTTGGAGATTTTTACCAAAATATTTCCCGTTTCCTTCGTTTCAATATATAACATATCGTCAGCAGGGTTGGGATAGATGCACACTTCCGTAGTAGGATTGAGGATAGCACTTACCACATCAGAGTAGCCATACTTCCCGTCTAAATCGACCATTTTGAGGCGGTAGAAATTTTCGCCTTTCTGCGCAAAATCATCATCTAAGCCATAATACCTGACTGTAGTTGAATTTCCTGCAGCCTCAAGTTCCCCTATTTTTGTGAAATGCTGTGCATCTCCGCGACTGGCTTCTACCTCAAAAGTTTTGCTATTTGCCTCCGATTTTGTCTCCCATGAAACCTGTATGTATGTGTTATTGATGGCATTTGCAGCGAGATTCATGAGTTCTACAGGCAAAGGTGGAGTGTATTGTATCAATGAAACTTGCTCATTTCCGCGCAAATTCAACAATTTTAACACTTGGTTTTGTGCATCAAACACAATGGCAGAATCTGCAAACATGTATGGATAGATTTGTGAATAAGTAGTGCCTCTTTTTATCAAAACGGTAGGAATATTGCCTACAAAATTGTCCGTTTGGTCTATAACAATCTCAAACACAACAGGCGTATTGTCTTGTGTAGCCTTGTGCAAACGATAGGTTTCTAATGAGATAGGATTATAAATAAGCGGCAAATTTACAGGCACACGCGCAACGGTCAAGTCGCCTGTATAAGCGGTTTTTACAGACATACTATTTCCTGCATATTGCGCAGGTTGGATAGCAAAATTATTCAATGTTACAGAATCATCTATTGACAACCTTGTTATTTGTAGGAGATTGATGGTTTTCGTAGTGTCCACATTGAATCGCTGCGTAACTAAGCCATAGCCTTGAAAAACAACTTCATGCGATTCATTATGCAAGCGAAATACCTGTGTCCCTCCCACCAAAGTTGCTGCATTATCTGCATCAACCCTCATTTTCCAATTGTTATTTTGGGGATTATTTACGGTTAAATTGTAGGTTTCTGCATTCATAGACACAGGAATGTAAGACAGTTTTTTGTGAATCATAACCGTATCTGTTGCATTTGCAAAGACAAAAGTTAGGTAATTATCGCCAATATTTGCCAAGTTATAGGTGATAAACGAATCCGCAGGTGTGTAACTCAAAGCAGGCACGCCTTCCATTTCGTAGATTTTGTAGCCCGTCATGTTGCTGCCACATTTCACTTTCAAAGACACATTTGGCGTAGCATACAGGCTGGTTTGATTCAAAATCTCAACACTCGGCTTAGGCGCATTTACCACAAGCGAAGGCACTGGGATATACAAAACGCCTGTTGAAAGGGTATTGTAATCTATTATCGTCTTGATAACATGGTGGTTTGGCATTTCGATTTTGAGAGAATCGCCATAAAAAATGTCTCCTTTTAGCTCAATAAAGCCTTGCTCATCTGTGTTATCTACGAACACCCAATCCGTTCCATTGGTATTGATGCTTATTTTTGCCCCTTGCACAATACTCGCCAAAGTGCGAATCAAGATAGAAGAAGCTGCTCCTCCTGAAACCGTTGTGTTAGAATTAGGATTTGTATTAGTCGCAGCAGGACTCACTTGAAAGTAAAAAGCATCAGAGTTTACGCTCGTGGTAGCTGTATATTGCGCATTAACTCGCCATTTGTAAAAGTGACCTGGGATAAGTGTGGGAGCAGTTGCTGTAGCAAAAAGGTTGTTTTTGATAGATATTTCGCCCCCTATTATCAGGTTATAGCAATTATTGGCATCTTTTTCTGCAATAAACAAGGTATAACCATGTATATTTGGATGAATTTCCCACTCAAATGTAGGGGTTGTAGTCATAATTATTGGAATTGTGAGGTCATTGCCTGGAGAGATGAGGGTAGGCGTAGCACGAATCCAGCCCCGACAAGTAGCTGAAATATTACTTGAATAGGCAATCGTAAACCTCCCCTGAGCATCTTGAGTCATATTGAGGGTCATATCTGTATGAAAAGGCTGGTTATTGCCAATATTTTGTTGAGCAATATGTACCAAATATGTATTTGCCCCTGTAGCAACTACATCTCTGACTACTCCTACATGTCCATACTGTCCATTGTTATTAAAGGAAATTATATCATCATGCTGTGGCATAACCGTAGAAGTCCCATTTATATATTGCTTGAACCCCGTCCGATTCCCCGTAACATTAAAGTAGTCTCTGCCATTGCCGCCCCCTACAAGCATATCAAACAAGATTTGATGATGTCTAATTATCAGTTCCACGCATTGCCAGCCATATATATATCCATATTGCGATGCAAGGAAAGTACAGAATTTATCATAACAGCCATTATGACATGCCCCATTTTTAAAACAAGCGACATTATGAATGTGTCCAAGAGCCGTACCATAAGAACTTATACCAGCCGCAGGAGCAGAACTCCCTGCACAAGCTGAAGGACAATCTACAGAAGGATTTTCATTCAAAGGCGTAGGAGTTGGCATAGTCCTAAACGTCTTTTCAAAGCAAGCAATTGGAATCCCCCCTGTTGTAAAAGCCGTAACCTTCCATTTATAGCCCGTCAAATAAGCTAAATCATTGGTATTATTTATGGCAAAATAAACCCGATGATTTGTAGGCGTAGGATTTACGGTGTTCACCAAGTTCCCATTAATCGTAGTCGCAGTTGCGCTATAAGTTCCTGGCGTAGCCGTTTCTTGATAAATACGCATTTCGTAGTATGCAATGTTTCTCCCAAGTTCATGCTCCCACTCAAAGACAGCCATTCTCGCTATAGAATCTGAGCCATCTATAGGCAAAACATTGACTTTCAAGCCTGTACAGCCTGTACAAACTAAGACAGGTACAACGCTATTCCACGTAATAGTCAGGTCATATGGGTTCTCATCAGCATCATTATTGGCAAAGGAAATGACAGTCGTTTTTGCCCCTGCGGAAGTAGGCATTAATTGAACAACAAAAGTCGTAGTCGTATTTGGCGCAACAAAGAGCGAAAGCATTGGATTGATAGTGGCTTCGAGTGAGGCAGAAGTGGCATTTGACAAGGTAAGAGCAGCCGTCCCTGTATTTTCTACCGTAACCGTAACATTCGTAGTCGCACCTATATTCACAGGCGTAGCGAAAGGATAAGTGCCGCCATCAACCACATTTGTCCCTGTTATATTTACCGCAATTTCGGGAAACGTAGGCAAAAACGCCGTCCAATCTACGGTAAAATTGAAAGGGTTTTCGTCCGAATCATTGTTAGCAAAGCTGATAATCGTACTTTTTGCCCCTCCAGAAGTAGGATTTAAAGTAAGAATAATGGTGGCATTTCCCCCTGCGCCCACACTCAAGCTGCTAAAAGTGCCAATACTTGCTTCTGATAAGGTTCCTGTAGGATTGCTCAAAGTCAAAGAACTTGTGCCTACATTAGTAATGTTAATGGTGACAGTCGCAGTACTTCCTACATTTACTACGGGAATGTAAGTAAAATTGCTGCCGTCAACTATGTTTGCACCTGAAATATCTACGGAGATTTCGGGTCCTACAGGGACACTCACTGTTACCGTTTTGGCGACTGTATTTGAGGTACAGCCGTTCAAATCTGCATATACTTCATACAAACCTGCATCAGAAGGAGAAACATTGACTAAAGTGTAAGTATTGCTTGTAGCTCCAGAAATCACATTTCCATCTTTTGTCCAAGTATAAGTAGCCCCCGAAATAAAAGTCGTGGACAGATTGAGGGTTTGCCCAGCAGATAATGTGCCGTTTCCTGTGATAGAAATCAGATTGGGCGCAGCAGCTTTGTAACCGCTATTCGTAGCAGAAAAAGACGATGCCCCACAGGTATTGTCGTATGCTTTTACTTTGTAAGAAGTGCTATTCGTACTTGCATTGCCGTCAAAATAAGAACTTGAATAGCTTGTGCCTATGTTGATGTTATTTGCATATATCTCCCAATAATCCGCCGTTCCATTCCATGTTATATCAACGCCATTACAATTTGTGCCGTCAGTTGCCTGCACATTGGTCGGGGTAGAAGGCAAAGTGCCGCTATTGTTTACATACGTTGTGGTAGAGGCACCACAGGAATAATTGCTGGCATCTCTTACGGCACAAGTATAGCTACCTACTGCTAAATTGGA
>JAYUZN010000459.1:0-3010 GCA_043751755.1 Bacteroidota bacterium
GGCAAAAACGTAGGGAAAGAAGATATTTTCTATTATGTGTATGGCTTTTTGCATTGCCCTGCGTATCGGGAAATGTTTGCCAATGATTTGAAAAAAATGCTACCTCGTTTGCCTTTGGTGGAGGAAGTGAGAGACTTTTGGAAGTTTAGCAAGGCAGGGAGAGAGTTGGCAGATTTGCATATACATTATGAATCCGTTTCTGCTTATGAGGGCGTAAGCGTAAAAGGGGCAGAAAGTGGCTTTTATACGGTAGAAAAAATGCGTTTTCCGAAAAAAGACCAAAAAGACACGATTATTTACAATAGCAAAATCAGCGTAGCAAATATTCCTGCCGAAGCCTACGACTATGTAGTAAATGGCAAATCTGCGATAGAATGGATTATGGAACGCTATGCGGTTTCTACGCACAAAGAAAGTGGCATCAAAAATGACCCAAATGATTGGGCAACAGAAGTGGGGAATCCGAGGTATATATTAGATTTGCTGTTGAGTGTCATTCATTTGAGCGTGAAAACAGTGGAGATAGTTGAGACTTTGCCGAAGGTGAGGTTTGAGTAGCCTTCAGATTTTCCTGTAAACATGTCATTTCTTGAAGAAATGACATGTTTGCCGCTGGTGCAAGCGTCCGCTTGTACCTCCTTTCTTGAAGCGTCAGCTTCGCAGCTGGAAGCGGACGCTTCAAGAAACTGCCACAAGCGGACGCTTGCGGCAGCTATCCCGAAATGTTTACAAGAAAATCCATCACTTATCATTAAACGAAAAACACATATATTTTATCGGAATCCCTTCTGCCATAAACTTACATTCATATTCCGTTTTTGTGCCAATCACTTCGTTATAAATAGCATCATTGTGCAGGTCGAACGAAATTTCGGAGAAAGTTATATTTTTTTCCCTTACAAAAATCTGCAAAGCATAGTGAAACAAGTCCAAATTATCGGTTTTGAAATGCACTTTGCCGCCTTTTTTCAAAATAGAACGATATAACTGCAAAAACGGCGGATTTATCAATCTATGTTTGGCGTGACGAAGTTTTGGAAAAGGGTCTGGGAAGGTTATCCAAATTTCATCTGCTTCATTTTCTGCCAAAAAATCCCCTATTTCCAATAAGTGCATATAGATAAAAGCGATATTTGTAACGCCTCCTTCTTGCATGAGCTTCGCAGGTTTCCACAAACGAGCGGGTTTGAGGTCTATGCCCAAAAAGTTGCGTTCAGGAAATCTGGCGGCAAATGCCAAGCTCAAATCAGCCCTTCCGCAGCCTAATTCAAGGCTCATCGGGTGGTCATTTCCGAAATGCGCCTTCCATTTGCCTTTTTTGTCTGTGCCTTCTTTGCCAAAACAATTGGGCGTTGCGAAATAATCCGCTTTTCTAAATTCTTTGCTACGTGCCAAAATGGTTGAAATGAGAAATGAGAAATGAGAAATGACTGTTCACTGCTAACTGCTAACTGCTAACTGTTTTCGGCTGCAAAAGTAGGGCAAAAAGCAGAGAAAAACAAGGTTTTTTTGGATTATCAAGTGCCGTAAAAACCGCATCTCTAAACAGAACCTGCCCGTTTCCTGTTAAGTAGCAAATCATATATATACTTTGAACGGGATAAATTTATCCCGTTTTGAATATAACTTATCTGCGAAATCTGCGTTCATCTGCGAGCCGAAAGGGATTCCGAAAATGCTCCTTCCGCAAATAACTCGTATCCGTCAAACTCTCCAAAAAATTGAGAATATCCTTTTCTTCTTCCTGCGAAAGTGGAAAAGCCGAAATCCGAGTATCCAAATTTGCCTGTTTTTTGCCCCCTTTGCTATAATGTTTCAAGACTTCGGGCAAAGTAGCTATGCTGCCGTCGTGCATATAGGGCGCGGTAAGAAAGACATTTCGCAAAGAAGGAATTATAAATTTGCCCTCATCTTGGGGATTGTGTGTAACATTCATCAACCCTTTGTCCGTTGAAGGATTTTCGCCCTCCGCATATATACCAATATTTGCATAGTTATTTGCTACATTTGTATCTAAGGCAAAACGAGAATTAGTAGAAAGCATTAGCCCATTATGGCATTTCCCACACCGCAAACGCGGCGAAAAAAAGAGACTCCGCCCTGCCGCTGCCGAAGGAGACAAAGCCTGCAAATCTCCTGCCAAATATCGGTCATACGGAGAATTGAGGGAAACCAAAGTGCTTGTATAGGCAGCAATAGCTTCTACAATGTGTGTCCAAGAGAACCTATCTTTTGGGGAACGAAAAGCCTTTGAAAACAGGGTTTTATACAAAGAATCTTGCGCAATTCTCGCTAAAATAGTGGCTTCATTTCCTGCCACGCCCATTTCTATTGGGGCTGTATTGTACAACGGCAGGTAATGTTGTTGTGTTAAAGTACGGACATCAGGATTAGCAAGGTTAAAAGTTCTATGATAAATAGCATTGACTAAGGAGGGGGAATTGCGGGGGTGAATGTCTCCAAAAACGCCGACAGAACGCCTGTATCCATCAGAAAAAGCTAAAACAGGGTCATGGCAGGAGGCGCAAGATTTCGTGTTATTGATAGATATTTTTTTTTCAAAAAATAAATAATGCCCCAAAACCACTTTCGGAGATTGTTGGGGCGGGATTTTGGCAGGACGAGCAGGGCTACAAGCAGCTATCAAAAATAGGAAATTGAGAATTGAAAGTTGAAAGTTGAAAGTTGAAAGTTGAGAATTGAAAATTGAAAGTTGAGAATTGTGTTGCATACTTTGTCAGATATAAGTTTGTCAATTTAATGCTGCTGCCGCAAACCTGCGCTCAATATAGTCAGTTTAGAAAATGAATGAAATGAAAAAGGCATAAATTACCTGCTGTAAAGAAAAAAGAGCTAAATTTTTCGCTTTTGAGCCTAAAAAACCGCAATGTTCGTAAAGAAAGCCCACGCAAAGGACGCAAAGTGGGTAATTTTGAGTTATTCCTTTGCGTTCTTTGCGGTTCCTTTGCGAACTTTGCGGTAAAATGAGAGATATTTGTGGTAAAATGAG
>JAYUZN010000460.1:0-3718 GCA_043751755.1 Bacteroidota bacterium
TGATTACAATATTCTACTTTATTTCTGTGCAATTCCCACAAAATCGCAATGCTATTGCCCATGCCTGCCTGCACCCTTTTTTCCCAATAGGAATACAAATAATTGATACGGTCTTGACGAGTTTGCAGGGTTTTGGACAAATCTATTTCGGGGCCACTGCTTGTATGATACAAAGTGCGAATGTTGTATTTGAGTTCATCATCTGTATATTTGTCAAAAATCCCTGTGTTATCTGCCTTCAAAGCAAGGTTTTGTGCCAATTTAATATTGACCACATCAAAGCGTTTTGCCACCGATTTGATTACTTGGTTTTTGTCATTTAATAATTGCATTTCTACAAAATAAGCCGTTCCTGAAGGCAGTTTTTTGATGTCAAAAGTTTCTGTATAAATATCCGCTTCCGAAGTCGCTTTTTTAACAACTTTGGAATAGCCCGGCAGCAATTTATTGTCTTTTTTGATTTGTGTGCGCACATAATAGTCGCCCGTAAAGGTCTTATTTGCATGATAAATTTCGGCATAAATGCTCATTTGCTCCTTATCCACATACAAGCCATTGGTTACAAAAGGCAGAATTTCTATGCCATTTTTGGTAAACATATCCTCTTTTGTGGCTTTTGCCGTAGCCGAAACATACTCAATTTCACTCATAGAGACTTCGTCTGTGAGCGCAGGGCTGATTTCCAATTCATTGACAAAGATAGCAGGGCTGCTATTTTTGTCATTTGCATCTGCGACTTCTACCCGTATTTTGTATTTTCCCGTAGCCAAGGAAACTCGTTTCAACATACGAAAAGGCTGCGCTAAACGGCTCGTTGCTGAAGTGTCTGCCGTCTCCAAACTCAGCAAATTGAACCTATCTGCATAGATATAAGCAGAGTCGGCGCTGGCATTTCTTTGAATCGTAAAGAACACATTTACAGTGCCTTGATACTTGTTTTTGCCTGTAGGCACAAAGCGAACTGTCCCCCCATCTATAGAAATATAGCTCTCTATATAAGGATTGTTTTCCAAATCTGTAAAGCGGCAAATATCCATAATATAGCCCACATTTGACTGCGAAAAGGCGGAAATGGATAGTAAGCAAGCAAGTAAAAATGTATAGATACGCATAGTGAAATGAAAAATGAGAGTTGAGAATTGAGAATTGAGAGTTGAGAGTTGAGAGTTGAGAGTTGAGAATTGAGAATTGTAGTTATACATCTGCGACATCTGCTTTCATCTGCGAAAATCTGCGTGCTGAAAATGGAAAAATAAGACGGCTGATAATAATAGTAAAGGTACACCTTTTTTGTAACAAAAAAAGAGAAAAATTTTTTTTTGTTACACAGTTTTTTAGTTGTGCGGTTTGATAAACCGCATAGCTACAGTAAAATAAGAGTGGCTCGCTTTCCAAAAGTGAGCCACTCTCAATACAAAACAACAACTAAGCCTTCATTTTTTGCGCATGAGGGCAGCCCATCGCAGCCGCATATTCTATATGTGCCTGATTTTCAAAGGCTTTTGGAGTTTGTGGAAGGATAGGTTTACGTTTATATTTTATAAAAGTATCCGAAGGACGAGGGGTGCCTTTGCTGCGCACAACGACCGGATTTTTTGTAATTAATTCCACCTCAAAATCTCTAAATAACAAAGCAAGCATGACTGCCATTTCATTTTTGGCAAAAGATATTCCTGCACATTTATGTGTGCCGCCGCCAAAACCGATTTGCTGATAAGAGCAGGTTTTGTGTTCCTCTCTTTCGGGCGAAAAGCGATAAGGGTCATACTTTTCAGGGTTTTCGTGGAGTTCGGGCAAAAAATGCGCTACCTTTCCACATACAAATGCCAACCAACCTTTCGGAATCGTGTAACCGCCTACTTCCCAATCTTCTTCTACAAAACGCATCAACACATCTGCGGTCGGAACCATGCGGGCAGTTTCCTCGATTGCCCAATATACATGTTCTAACATGGCAATATTCGTCAATTCTAACTGTGTACCCTGCGGAAATTTCTCGGCTAATTCTTTTTCCACTTCTTTCAAATATTCAGGATTTTGCAATAGTTGAATGATATTCCATGCCGCATGTCCACTTGTGGTGTCATGGGAGGCAAACATAAAAGTAATAATGAAATTTAATAAAGTATCATCATCTAAATACGTGCCATCAGCCAAAGGCGTTTGGATAAATTCCTGCATAAAATCATCATATTTTTCAGGATTTGCTCTGCGTTCCGCAATCACAGGTTTCAGCATTTCTTTTGCCTTTGCGCGGGCTTTATCTCTGCGCTTGAATTTGGGCAAAGGTAGGGTTTGAGGCAGTACTAAGTCTATCGCACCCGAAATGTCATCATACAAAGCCCAAAATTCATCTCCCATTTGTGCCTGAAACGCCTCGCCCATAAAGGTATGCCCTGCGACTTGACGTGTGAGGTAAATGGCATAATCTGTGAGTTCTATTTCTCCCGAATCGCCCAATTTGTCCAAACATTCGCTGACTACACGCTGCATAATGGGGACATATTTCAGCGATTTGCGGTATTTGAAGGGTTCGTATAAAATAGGGCGTTGATTGAGATAGGTTTCGTAGGAAGCCAAAAACGCCACTTTTCCCGTAATATGTTCCATAAAACTATAGGCTTTTTCTATGCTCAGTTGCTTGTCTGTGGCATCAAAAAAGGCTTTGTGATACTCTGGTCCAATCAAGCCTACGGCGTTTCTGCCTGCAAGCGAAAACGAAAACACGGAGCCTTTTTCTTCGTAAGCTCTTTTCATAAGGCTTACGTGGTCTTTGGCAAATTCCAATGTGTGTCCCACTATCGGAAGGTTTTTGGAAATAAATGGCGGTGTGTGCATAATTTCAGTTAGCAGTGAACAGTCGGCAGGACTGTGTGTTGTGCTGCAAAGGTAAGGTGGGGAGAGGCGGGCATCGCCCATTTGGGCAAAATGAGGTTCAGATATTGTGAGTTGGACGCTTTTGGTGCGCACAGTTCGCTCATTGCTTTTCGGAACCTTAGCCAAAAGCAATAATGATGGGGAATTTACCCTGTTTTAAGTATAATGCCCGATAGGGAATAAAGAGTTTTTACACAAAGTCGAACATTTTTTTTGAGATATATGTTTACCTTATAAAAAAAGATTACTTTTGCAGAAGATTTCACGCAGATTTTCGCAAATTAAGGACGCAGATTTTCGCAAATAGGAAGAAAACTGTGTTACCTGTTTACTGCTAACTGCTAACTGCTAACTGATATGGATTGGATAAATTACAAAAAAGTGGTTCTGCCAGACATCGCAGGACTTCACAACATAGACGTTTATGAGCGCAACGGCGGCTACGAAGCATGGAAAGATGTTTTGTTGTCGGGCAATTGGTCGCAAAAAAAGGTCGTAGATGAGGTAAAAGCCGCAAATATTCGGGGACGTGGCGGTGCAGGTTTCAATGCAGGCTTGAAATGGTCGTTTATGCCGCCCAAAAAGGAAGGTGTACCTCGCTATTTGGCTTGCAATGGAGACGAATCCGAGCCGGGAACCGTCAAAGACCGCCGTATTTTTGAATACAATCCACATCTTTTTATCGAAGGCGTGATGATTGCTTGTTATGCGATGGACATGGACGCTGCCTACGTATATATACGGGGCGAATATGCGGATTGGATAGACATGATGCAACGCGCGATTGACCAAGCCTATAAAAATGGCTATATCGGCGACAATATAATGGGTTCGGGCAAAA
>JAYUZN010000461.1:0-6978 GCA_043751755.1 Bacteroidota bacterium
GTGGACAATTACCATCTTTCGGGTGAAATGGATTGGATAATTGCAAGTGGTTATGGAAAACCGAAATCTCCGTTTTTTTGCATAAAAGAATTTAAAAAAGCCAAATCAAGCTCAAATGACCCCGAAGGACAGCTTGCGGCGGGTATGCTTGCGGCTCAAGCCTTGAACGAAGCCTATTATGCCAAAAATCCGCCTGTGTATGGCGCGTATATTATGGGGCGAGAATGGATTTTTGCTAAGTTGCAAGGGCGCAACTTTACGCAATCCCTGCCGTTTTTGCTCACAGATGAGGCTATGCTGATGAATATGTTTCGCTGCCTCAAACAGCTAAAAAACATGATTTTGGTGCAGAAAAGCAAGCTAATTGAGAAAGTAGAAATGAAAAATGAAAAATAACTGTTTACGGCTAACTGTTCACTGCTAACTGTATTCCTTTTCTATGCAATGGCTTCGCAATATCTGGCTTCGCTCCAAATCTCAAGAACGTATTTTCAACGATTTTTATCGCAGAAAATTATGGGGCAGCCATGAAACTCGTTCTGGCGTGGGTTCTACCTTGGAAATGACCGTAGAAATACGGAAAGAATTGCCGATTTTACTGGAAAAATATGGCATAAAAACGCTCTTAGATGCCCCTTGTGGCGACTTTTTTTGGATGAAAGAAACCTTTTTACCTATCGAAAAATACATAGGCGGAGACATCGTGGCAGAAATGATTGCCGAAAATAACCGATTACATGCACAGGAAAACCGCGAATTTCTCTGCCTTCATTTGCTCAAAAGCGAGCTACCCGCAGCAGATATGCTGCTATGTAGAGATTGTTTGGTACATTTCTCGTTTGAAGATATTTTTTCAGCATTAAATAACATTCAAAAAAGCCCTATTACCTATCTTTTGATGACACATTTTCCCAATATAGTAGAAAATACAGACATTCTCACAGGCAGGTGGCGCGCGCTTAATTTTGAAAAAGCTCCCTTTTATTTTCCGCCGCCTATTGCTTTGATAGTTGAACAAATGGCGGAAGGAAAAACCTTGGCTTTGTGGAAAATGGATAGGTCTTAAGACTTGGAAAGTCCCATAGTCAAGCTACAAAATTGTATTCATCAAATATTGGGCTTTGTTGGGATAGTCTGTTGTATAATGCAAACCCCTACTTTCCTTGCGAATCGCTGCGGATTTGATGATGAGGTAAGCAATCGTAATTATATTTCGCAGTTCGCACAATTCGGGCGAAATTTGCGTGCGGCGATAGAAGTCTTCCGTTTCATGATAAATCAAATCTATGCGCCGCGCTGCCCTTTCCAACCGCAAATCGCTGCGCACAATGCCTACATAGTTGCTCATAATTGCCTGAACTTCTTTCATATTGTGCGAAATCAAAATCCATTCGTCTGTACGAGTCGTTTGCGTGTCGTTCCACGCAGGGATATTTTCTTTATGAGAAAAAGTAGTTACAAGGTCTTTTGTGGCTTTGTAAATGGCATCTGCATATACAATTCCTTCTAATAAAGAGTTGGAAGCCAAACGATTAGCTCCATGCAAACCCGAACAGGTACACTCCCCCGCAGCATACAAACGATTGATAGAAGATTTGCCTTCTATATCTACCCCAATGCCTCCACAAAGATAATGCGAGGCAGGCACTACGGGAATCATGTCTTTGGTTATATCAACGCCTTTGGAAAGACAATGCGCATAGATATTCGGAAACTCATGTTTGAGTTCTTCGGCAGGAATATGGGTGGCATCTAAATACACAAAAGGCATGCCCGAAATCTTCATTTCGCTATCTATGGAACGTGCCACAATATCGCGGGGCGCAAGATTGAGGCGTGCATCATATTTTTGCATAAAAGGCTTGCGATAAAAAGGGTCTTTGAGAATTGCCCCATGCCCGCGCAAGGCTTCTGTGATAAGGAAAGAAGGGCGCGTACCCGAAGGGTCGTAGAAAGAAGTAGGGTGAAATTGGTTAAATTCCATATTAGCCACTCTGCCTTTGGCACGATATAACATAGCAATTCCATCACCTGTGGCTACAAGCGGATTTGTCGTAGCTGCATAAACTCCTCCTGCTCCTCCTGTACACATTACCGTAATTTTGGCGAGAATAGTATGGATTTTTCGAGTAGCCAAATCTAAAGCATAGCAGCCATAACATTCCACATTTGGCGTACCTCTGTTAATATACCAACCCAAATGATGTTGTGTTATGATGTCTATGGCAAAAAGATGTTCGACTAAGGTAATATTAGGCTCATTTTTAACCGCTTCCATCAAAGCCCTTTGAATTTCACGCCCTGTTGCGTCTTTGCTATGCAAAATGCGGTGATGCGAATGTCCGCCTTCTTTGGCTAAGGAGATTTCCCCCTTTTCGTTTTCGTCAAAATGCGTCCCCCATCTCATCAAATCTGCGATACATTGCGGCGCATTTTCAATGACCATTTTTACCACAGCTTCCTCACAAAGTCCGTCTCCTGCCACAAGGGTATCTTGAATATGATTGGCAAAATTATCCTCGCTCGCAGTTACCGCAGCAATGCCTCCCTGCGCCCAACTCGTGTTTGTATCACTTGTTTGCGCTTTTGTTAGTACAAGTACCTTATGGCTTTTTGCAGCTTTTAGGGCAAAAGACAGCCCCGCAATGCCACTTCCAATGACTAAATAATCGGTATAGAGATTTGCTTCTTGCATGAGTTTAGGTATGTCGTCATTTCACGCAGATTGTCGCAGATGAAAGCTTGCCATTTTTCTCACCACTAAGGCACTAAGAATCACGAAGCAATAGGATAAAAGAAGACATCTAAGCCACACCTTTCTTTCTTAGTTTTCTTTGTGCCTTAGTGGTAAATTATGATTTTATTCTTTTCGTGTTCCTTAAACGGAAATGGTAAATTTGTAAGATTTTTATTTTACGTTACAAATATAGGAAAAAACGGGCATTATGCTTTTCTTTTCGTAACTTTGTCCCTCAATTATCACTGCACACAACAAAATTTGAACTTGTATGAGCAAAAAAGGACGTGTTTTGGTCGCTATGAGTGGCGGCATTGACAGTTCGGTAGCAGCAGTTATGCTACACGAACAAGGTTATGAAGTCGTAGGCATGACGATGAAAACGTGGGATTATGCCTCTTCTGGCGGAAGCAAAAAGGAAACAGGCTGTTGTAGCCTCGAATCTATCAATGATGCGAGAGAAATCGCGGTAAAATTGGGCTTTCCCCATATTATTTTGGACATTCGGGCAGAGTTTGGAGACTCTGTTATAGATTATTTTGTAGATGAATATGTGGCAGGTCGCACCCCAAACCCTTGTGTTATGTGCAATACGCATATAAAATGGGACGCTTTGTTGCGCAGAGCCGATAAGTTAGATTGCGAATTTATTGCTACAGGACATTATGCACGTCTGCGGGAAGAAAACGATAGAATGGTGATTTCCAAAGGCGTAGATGATTGGAAAGACCAATCTTATGTTTTGTGGGGCGTGAGTCAAAGTTCCCTCAAAAGGACTTTGTACCCTATGGGCAATCATCACAAACCTGATATTAAAAAAATGGCGATGGAAATGGGTTTTCATAGCCTTGCGACAAAACCCGAATCTTACGAAATCTGTTTTATTCCAGACAATGATTATCGCAGTTTTCTCAAACGTCGCCGCCCCGAGTTAGAAGCAGAAGTTCAAGGCGGAAATTTTGTTTTGACCGACGGCAAAGTTGTGGGCAAACACAATGGCTACCCTTTTTATACAATAGGACAAAGAAAAGGGCTGTTGGCAATGGGCGAGCCTTACTACGTTATAAATATAGAACCTGAAACGAATACGGTGGTCATTGGCAGAGAGCATGAATTGGACGGCACACGCATGAAAGTCCGCAAATTGAATATGGTAAAATATGATTTTTTGCATGAGGATAGGGAGGCAATTACCAAAATTCGCTACAAAGACGTAGGCGCAATATCTACGATTAGTCAAATTGACGAAAATTATATGGAGGTCATTTTTCAATCTCCTGTAAAATCTATTACTCCTGGGCAGGCGGCAGTTTTTTATGAAGGAAATGATGTGATTGGAGGAGGGTGGATTGATAAATGAGGATTCCGTTTTAACTTGGAAAATTCATAAAAAATTTGCGTATCTTTATAAAAACGTTACAATCATGTCAGAAAACTACCCTGTTGGGGTTCAATCATTTGCAGAACTTATTCGCACAAATTGTATTTATGTGGATAAAACCCCTCATATCTATTCTTTGCTACAAAAAGAAGGAATAAAAAATTATTTCCTATCTCGCCCCCGCCGTTTTGGTAAGTCGCTGCTTATCAGTACAATTAAAGCTGTTTTTGAAGGGAAAAAAGAGCTATTTCAAGGTTTTTATATTTATGACAAAATAGAATGGGAAAGTTATCCTATCATTCATCTCTCTATGAGCGATATGAATTTTGTGGATTTGGGATTGAAGGAAGCTTTATCTCGGAGCATCAAAAATATCGCTAAAAATGAAAATGTCTTTCTTCCCGAATATCCACAAAGCTCCCTTTTGAGAGAATTATTGGAACTTTTGTACAAAAAATACCAGAAAAAAGTTGTCATTTTGATAGATGAATACGACAAACCCATTATTCATGGCTTAGAAGCAGGCAACTCTGAGGTCGCAGAGAAAAACAGAGACATACTCAAAAGTTTTTATGCAGGCTTAAAAGATGCTGACGATTATTTGCGTTTTTTGTTTATTACAGGCGTGTCTCGGTTTGCGCGCGTTTCCATTTTCTCCGACCTCAATCACTTGACTGACCTCACTTTGGCAGAAGATTATACTACGATTTGCGGGTATTCACAAGCTGAAGTGGAGCATTATTTTCCCGAAGGTTTAGAAAAATTAGTAAAAAAATACAAAATAACAAAAGAAATGCTCCATACTAAAATGAAAGATTGGTATGATGGTTTTTCTTGGGACGGAGAAAATTTCTTGTACAATCCTTTTTCTACTTTGCAACTCTTAAACAGTTCGCAGTTTTCCAATTATTGGTTTGCTACGGGTACGCCTACTTTTTTGGTGCGAATGATGGCAGAAAAGCAGGAATATTTGGTCGAAAATATGAGGGTTAGTCCTGAAATATTTGAGACATATGATTTGCGAAGATTGGACTACAAAAGTTTGATGTTGCAAACGGGCTATCTTACCATAAAAAAACGAGTAATGATAGAAGAACAAGTAGATTATTATGTGGTTAGTTTTCCAAATAAGGAAATAAAAGAGTCTTTTAACAAATTATTATTAGCCGATTTTATAGATTCGACCAGCTCAGATACAGGCGTTTCCATTTACAATGTGCGTGAAGCATTTCAAGAAAACGATTTGACGAAAGTAAAGCAAATCATTCAAGCCATGTTTCATTCGTTGCCAGTAGAGTTATTTGAAAAGAAAGACAAGAATGGAGTCATAAAACCTGTGGGCGAGAATTTTTATCATGCCATTATTTATCTAATATTCAACTTATTAGGCGTAAAAATGCAAGCCGAAGTTTCCGTAAAAGGAGGAAAAATAGATGCCATGGTAGAAACAGCAGAACATATTTATTTATTTGAATTTAAAAAAGACCGTAGCCCAGAACTGGCTATTGACCAAATCAAAAAGAATCAATATTTTGCCAAATATCTCTTCCCCCCTATGTCCCCCCAATTTGGGGGAAAAAAGGGGGGCAAAATTATTCACTTAGTAGGAGTACGTTTTAGCATGGAAGAAAGAGGCATAGATGCCGAAAAAGATTGGGCAGAAGAAGTATTGTAATCCTTTCGTGTTCCTTAAAGATAAAATCATCTGATGTCTCCCCTTTCCTTATTCCTTCTTTCCTTAAAAAAATCCCTATCTTTGTACCCACAATTCAAACTCAACTCCCATGCGTATTCATTTCATAGCGATAGGCGGCAGCATTATGCACAGTTTGGCGATTGCCCTCAAAAGAGCAGGACACAAGGTTACAGGTTCTGATGATGCCATACACGAGCCTTCTCACACTCGATTGGAGGACAATGGCTTGTTACCTCCCGAAATGGGTTGGTTTGCGGCACGAATTACCCCCGATATTGATGCCATTATTTTGGGAATGCACGCCTTTGAAGACAATCCTGAACTCAAAACTGCCCAAGATTTGGGGCTGAAAATGTATTCCTTCCCCGAATTTATATACGAACATTCGCGCAATAAACAACGAGTAGTGATTGCAGGAAGCTATGGCAAAACCACCATTACCTCTATGGTTATGCACGTTTTGCGAGGTTTAGGGCGTGAATTTGACTATTTGGTAGGGGCGCAAGTGCCGGGTTTTGACAATCCTGTGCGCCTAAGCGAAGACGCGCCCCTCATCATTATGGAAGGAGATGAGTATTTTGCTTCTAAAATGGATATGCGTCCTAAATTTTTGGTTTATAAACCGCATGTTGCCCTCATTTCAGGCATTTCTTGGGACCATATAAATGTTTTTCCCACAGAAGTCGAATATAAACGTCAATTTGGTATGTTAATAGCCGAAATGCCAAAAGCGGGCTACCTCATTTACAATGAAGGAGACAAGGAACTCAAAGAAATGATGATTCCCATGAAAGACGTAGAATCTTTGTATATTCATGCCTATTCTGTACCAACTTATCGAATTAAAGATGAAAAATATACGATAACATTAGGAAATACGACCATTGGCGGCTTAACTTCTATTGGCGGAGAAAAAATTCAAGTAGAAGTAATTGGAAAACACAACATGCTTAACATTGCAGCAGCTTGGAAAGTATGTGAGCAAATTGGGGTAGAATTAAAAGCTTTTTTGACGCAAATAGCCAGTTTTAAAGGCGCAAAATCAAGGCTCGAAACGATTGTAAATGAACCGAAACGCATTGTTTTCAAAGACTTTGCCCATGCCCCGATAAAGGTTTCGGCTACTGTAGAAGCCATTGCAGAAATGTATGCAACAAAGCGCAC
>JAYUZN010000462.1:0-4017 GCA_043751755.1 Bacteroidota bacterium
TTGAAAAACAAATTAAGGGAGAGGTTTTTGAGCAGTTTTATGCTGTTCAAAAAATCGTTTCTACTCAAGAAGTGATAAAAAATAATTTTAACTTAAAGGTAAATCATTATGTTCAGGAAAATTTGGTGGAATTAAATACTTTATTTGCCCAATATCCTACGAATCAAATTGTTGAATTAGGAGATATGATAACTTTCCTAAAAAAAGGGGGACTCATTCCTGCTGACGCACAATTTAATCGTCAGATACCGAATAGCGTTCCTTATATTCAAACTTCAGATTTATCTGCTTCTGAAAGAGATTTTTATCTCAATTTATCCGATAAAAATAAGTATGTCATAACCGATAATGAAATTCAAGCATCTGCTTTTTTGATGAGTTTATATTCTAAAGAACATAAACTCACCTATTTTAACTATGAAAAACAAGCCATCGCTATCAGCGCAAGTATAATTGCTTTTACCATGAAAGACCCTAATATTAATATTGAATACGTTATTTCGCAGTTTTATTCCCGTATTTTTGAGATACAATGGGAACAACTGATGCAGGGTACGGCACAAGGGCGGATTTTTATTAAAGATTTATTAGAAATAAAAATTATCCTGCCCTCTATTGAAGAACAATATGTGGCTGTGGTGGAGTTTCGTAAAGAGTTGCAATTAGACTTAGAAGCAAAACTTATTCAAGCCAAACAAGAGATAAAAAAAACAGAATATGCGGTAATAAGCATTGCAATCCATGACCTCAATCAAAAACTGGGCGCAATGGAAACGGGGTTGTCAGTGTTAAAAAATTTTTTGGAAAGAAAGGCAAAAGAGCGTACTGCACTTAGTTGGAATGAAACGGTTGTGCCGATTTTTGAAGGAGATTTACCCGAAGAAATAGAGCAGCAAAAATTGCTAAGTGTCCTCAAACGTATAATGACTGCACGTGACGAAGGAGCTGCTCAACTGGCTGCAACCCGCGAAGAACTGCAAAATAACGCTGTATCGGCTCAATGGATTGAGGTAAAACAATTATTTATAACAGAAATTGCGCCTATTCACAAGATAAATGGCTTTATTTGCGGCATAGAAGGCGAGGAGATAATGGCAGAAATAGATGCTATTCGCTTCAAAAATATGGCAGACAATCTTATCGAAAACGCCCAAATACATGGAAATGCAACAAATGTATCTTTCCATTTTTCATATATACAAAATAAAGAAGTTTTCCGCATTTTGTATAGAAATAATGGGCTTCCTTTTCCAAAAGATTTTGACTTTGAAAGAGACTTTAAAGGGCTTTATCAAAAATCGTCCTTCTCAAAAGGAACGGGAATCGGGGGCTATTCCATTAACAAAACCGTAGAATTACACAGTGGTTCTATTCGCCTTTTGTCCGTAGAAAAAGATAATTATTTCCCGATACAAATAGAATTTATTTTTCCTGTTAATTATATCAAAAATATCTATTATGGCAAATCCAATTCATATTTTGCTCGTCGATGATGACACAAATTATTCACAACTCTTAGGCACAAAAGCACGTACTTTTGGCATGAAACTCAATCCCTTTACCAACTTTGAAGAAGGATTGCAAGAGCTTCGTGATTATCCTTTTAAATACAAAGGCTTGATTTTTGACGCAAGGTGTCTCATCAAAAAAAAACAGGAAATTCCGCACGATAAAGCCTTGTCTTTTGCGATTGCAGATTTGCAAGCAATAGAAAATGAGTTGAATATCACGTATCCTTTGGCTGTAAACACTGGCTATATAGATTTTTTTTTAGAGGAACAAGACCTGATTCATAAACGCCGAAGCAAGATATTCAACAAAGGATTGTCTGGAGATGATGACGCACTTTTTTTGTTTCTCCAAGAAAAAATTCATCATTCCGCAGCGTGGAAATATGCTGATATATTTGAAATCTTTGATAGCGGCTATTTGACGGATATTTTTCGGACAAAATTGCTGTATATTCTTCAACAGGAAGACAATATTCACGAACAGCAAAATGTGTTTGCCGCAATTCGGGTCATTCAAGAAGAAATATATCGCCAAATCTTGCAAAGATATCCTGCCGCAGTTCCAAACTACCCAAATCCTTCTTTTTCGGATAAAAATAAACACCTTTCGGGAAATAAACAAGGGCGAAATTTCTATTCTTCGGTCTTTCAAACTTCTACGATTGACTATTTAGCCAATGCGATTTATCGAATTGCAAGCGATTATGGAAGCCATCTTCCACAAAGACCTACAAATGTGCCTGTTATTTATTGGGAAACGCCTTCTGTTTATGCCACAAAGTCCTTAATTTTTGCCTTGATGGAACAGTTACTTTGGCTGAAAACGTTGATGACAGCTACCACATAAAATAAAGTAATAGGATTTTTCGCAAAAAAAACGCTATTTTTGTCCAACAATTTAATCACAACACTCATGTCCAATAATATAGCATTACGCAAATATCATCTGATTTCGCTCATCATGGCAGTGCAAGATGAGGAGGCTCTGTCAGTCATAGAAGCCTATTTTGAGCAAAATAGTAGGCTGAATACAGGCGACTTGCTGCTTGCAAAGCTGATAAAGCCTTTGCGCAAGACAATTACAATCGAAGATATATTGAAAGAACAGCATCATAAAAAGCCCTCTATGGAGGCTATTCATCAACTTGCGCAAGAAATCAATATCGAAGAACCTATCGAAGACTTATTAAATATGCTCACACCATGAATTATTTATTAGACACCAATATCGCACTTTTTTATTTGAGAGAAAGCAGCCTAAGTAGAGAAATAGATGCAAAATACAACCCATTCGGAGACGGAAATATTCCTTTGTTTTCAATCGTAAGTTGGGCAGAAATTAAGTCTATTGCTTTTCAAAATAAATGGGGAAATAAAAAGGTGCAAAGTTTGAATAAATTTCAGCAGGAAATATTTATGGTAGATATTCATAATGAGCAGATTGTAGAACAATATGTGGAAATAGACGCATATAGTCAAGCAAAACACCCACATCTTGCAGCTACACATTCTGCGCGTAATATGGGCAAAAATGACTTATGGATAGCGGCGACTGCGGCGGTCTTAGGGGCTACTCTTCTGACCACAGATAACGACTTTTTGCATTTGCATGACCGCTTTTTACAGGTAACAAAGATAGACTTCCTCGCAAAAACATGAAAATAGCCATCTTCGGTCGTCTTACCGAAAATACAAACATACATTCTCTCACCACTTTTTTCCGATATTTGGCGGAAAACAATCTCCCTTTTCTCATCTATCATCTTTATTATGAGCAGCTTATGGAGAAATTTCCAGCAGAAATGTGTGCTTTTGAGATGGCTACTTTCAGCTCGCCCAAAGACTTGGGAGGCGTGAAGTTTCTGTATAGTTTTGGCGGTGATGGGACAGTGTTGGAATGTGTGCGTATGATGGGAAATGCGCCGAATCCGATTCCGATAATGGGCGTAAATTTCGGTCGTTTAGGCTATTTGACGACCGTTTCGCAGTACGAGGCAATTGAAGCGACACAGGCACTTTTGCGGGACAGTTATCGGATAGATGAACGAGGCTTATTGTCAATTATTTCCGAACCTGCGGGCATTTTTGGCGACAAAAATTTTGGCTTAAATGACCTTACTTTGCACAAAAGCAGTAACAATGAAATGATTACGGTGCATGTATATGTCAATGGCGAATTTCTCAATTCTTACAAAGGCGATGGGCTAATAATTGCTACGCCTACGGGTTCTACGGCGTATAGTTTGGCTTGCGGGGGACCGATTATTTTTCCTACTTCCGAAAATTTCATCATTACGCCTGTCGCGCCGCATTCTTTGACGGTGCGCCCTGTTGTAATTTCGGATACTTGCGTCATTTCTTGCGAAGTAGAATCTCGGTCGGGGGAGGCAATGTTGGCATTAGATACAAGAACGGAGATTATAAAGGCAGGGACTTCTATTGCGATTCGGAAGGCGGACTTTCGCGCAAAACTTGTGCGTATGTTAGATTCTAAATATATAGATAC
>JAYUZN010000463.1:0-2478 GCA_043751755.1 Bacteroidota bacterium
AAGCGGCAAAGTAGCTGGGGTAAAATTGGCTCGTTATCGAGTAGAGGCAGGAAAAACAATTTCTGCATTGGCGTATATCAAAGCATTAGGAAAAAAATGTGCGAATTTGCGTTGCATTCCCGAATATCGAAACGGAAAAGCGGTTACTTCTGTGCAAGCACTTACAGTGAGCAGTGAGCAGCATTAGCAATTTGAGCATTTCGGGTTAAAAATAGCCATACTGATGACTGCTAACTAAATATGGCGACTTAGTTCAACGGATAGAATAGACGTTTCCTAAACGTTAGATCCGGGTTCGATTCCCGGAGTTGCTACCATTTATCAAGCAAAAAATGCTTAAATACCTGTTGATTCAGCTCATAAGGGGCTATCAAATCTTTCTTTCGCCGCTCAAACCGCCGTCCTGCCGCTACCTTCCTACCTGCTCACATTACGCAATAGAAGCACTTAGCAAACATGGTTTTTTCAAAGGAGGGTATTTAGCCGCAAAAAGAATCCTAAGTTGCCACCCTTGGGGCGGAAGCGGCTACGACCCTGTGCCTTAACGATTTACAGATGGAATATAACGTTTTACTATACTATAAATTTGTCTCAATTACTGACCCTCAAGCAGTAAGAGATGAACATTATGCCAAATGTCAAGCCCTCAACTTGAAAGGGCGTATTTTGATTGCAACAGAAGGAATAAATGGGACAGTTTCGGGCTTAAAAGCTGATACACAAGCATATATGGAATGGATGTCGCAGCATGAATTATTTGCAGGGACAGAGTTTAAAATAGATGAATACGATAGTCATGCCTTTTTGAAACTACATGTACGGGTCAAACATGAGGTAGTTCGTTTCAATTTGCCCGATGCGGTGCAGCAATATGGGACAGGCAAATTTGTAGAGCCTGCCGAATTTCGGCAAGTACTTAAAGAGGCAGAAACGAATCCGAACATTGTGATTTTGGATACCCGTTCTGAATATGAATTTAGCGTTGGCAAATTCAAACATGCAGTAACTTTGCCCATTGACAATTTTCGGGAACTCACCGATTGCATGGACGAAATGGAGGCTTTGCGCGGAAAGCAAATTTATTCCTACTGCACAGGGGGTATTCGTTGCGAAAAAATAACAGGTTGGCTCGAAAATCAAGGCTTTGACATGTATCAACTGCATGGCGGCATCATTCGTTATGGGCAGGAAATGGGCGGCGAAGACTTTGATGGGCAATGTTATGTATTTGACCAAAGAGTAGTTGTGCCTATCAATCAGGTAAACCCCAATGTTATAGGACACTGTTTTGTCTGTGATAATCCTACCGAAAAAATGATAAACTGCGCAAATGCGCTTTGCAACAACCATATTTTGATGTGCGAAACCTGTTTTCACGAATTGGAAGGCTGCTGTTGCGAAGAATGTACACATAGCCCTCAAAAAAGAACCTTTAATCCTGACGGCTATTTTTTGAGAGGGGTAAATAGTAAAAGTTATTTGACATAAAAAACGCATGTTCACGCAGATTTTGGCAGATTTCGCAGATAAAATGCAGTACTATTGTTTTTTATCTGCGAAATCCGCTTTCATCTGCGAAAATCTGCGTGAAATTCCAGTCTAAAGTGACTATATTTATTTCTTATGTCATAACTTACGAAATTTGTAATTCCATTTATTCAATCATTTATTTTACATGAAGAAAGTAATTTTTACTATTCTCGCAATTTTGGCGACCATTTACAGCTTATTCGCACAAGACAAAGCCGCAGCAGCTACCGAAAAAGGCACTTTTAAGTACAGTACCGACATGTCTTTGAACCTCACAAGTTCCTTATTTTCAACCTATCAGACTTCGGGCAACAACAACAACACACGAGGAGCGGTGGGGAAATTCAATGTTACGACAAACTGGACAAAAGGCAAACACACTTGGGACAATGACCTCAAATTGATGCTTGGCGCATTGCAGCAGACTTTTGTCATTGCAGATGCAGTAGATACGGCAGGAAATGCGACCTCTTACAAAAAAGTGAAGGCTACGGGGAAAAATCAAGACCTTATCAGTTTTACGACCAAATATGGCTACACCCTTACCCCAAAATTGAGCCTTGCAGGTTTGGCAAATTTGCAAACACAGTTCACTTTGGGCTATAAAGACCCTTTTGTGACGGTTTTTGGCAAAGAAAAACAGGTAAATTCGGGCTTTATGGCTCCAGGACTTATCAACTTTGGAGTCGGATTAGATTGGAAACCTTTTAAGGATTTTAGCCTATATTATTCTCCTGTAAACTCCAAAATTACGACTTGCAGAATAGATTCTCTGAGAAAAAATTACAGCATTTATGACAATCAACATGCACGTTATGAGTTCGGGTCTTTCTTGGATTTGGGCTATCGCAAAGAGCTGTGGAAAAAGGTAATTTATGCTACAAAATTGCAATTATTCACCAATTATATAAAAAGTGAGCAGGTCGCAGGTAGGTCAATAGCAGGTCG
>JAYUZN010000464.1:0-13937 GCA_043751755.1 Bacteroidota bacterium
GTTTCCCCTACAGTGCCGCCTCCCATACCACCACGGTCATACCCTGCTGTGCTGTAATTATAAGCACCTCCTCCTCCTCCTCCAGCCACTGCAACGCGGTCTGCTAAGGTATAGGGGCTTACACGAATATCGGTTCCCCCTCCCCCGCCTCCCCCACCATAAGAACCCGAAAAGAGTGCGCCTAAGCCGCCTCCATTAAATCCACCTGCTCCTGCCGTAAGGGTAGTGGCATTGCCCCCTGCACCGCCTACGTATATATTAAGGACTTGTCCGGGGGTTACGGCTATCGAGCCTGTTACTTGTCCCCCATTTCCGCCCGGTCCTACTATGGTATTGGGCGCACATGCCCCCCCTTGCGCTCCCGAAGCATCAACCGTAAGTGCTGTAACGCCCGCAGGAACCGTAAAGGATTGAACAGACCCTGTATAATTAAAGGTTTGAGTACCTGCACCGCCTCCGCCGCCACCTACTTGCGTTTCAGCATAATAGGTAGTCGTAGTTATAGGGCTAACGGTAAAGTTTGCCCCACTTGCACTTGTGCCAATGGCTGTGCCTCCTGTGGGGGTGCTAAACCATGCGATTGTATTTCCTGCGGAAGTTCCATTCAAATCAGAAGAGGAACCTACGCAAATCGTTGGTGGAGTGGCTGTTACGGGATTGGGGGCAGCAGGACTACCGACTGTTACCGTTACGGGGGTACGTGTAGCAGAAACGCAGCCTGTACCTCCCCATGAAATCATCACTACGCCATTTCCTGTGTTATTTACGAGATTGGCTTGGCCAGTTCCATTGTTGAACGAGCCACCGCCACCGCCATTTGTAGGCGTGTGGTAAGAACCTCCTCCTCCAGAATAGCCACCTCCACCGCCACCACCATTATTTCCACCGCCGCCCCCACCGCCAAAACCGCCCACATCTATATTTGCTGTGCAAGAAGAACCGCCATTTGCGCCATTCAAAAAAGCATAGCCAAAACCGCCACATTGTGCAGCTGCTCCATTTGTCAATAAGCCACCGCCATTTCCAGCATGAGGGCTTGTTCCTGTTGCGCCATTTCCATTTATCCCTCCTATCCCATCAAGCGCAGGGTAAGGGGGAGAACTTACATCAGAATAGCCATCTGAACCTGATGTACCTGTATTTGCATCTATGCCTACTGCTGCCAAAGTGCCATGCCTTCCACCGCCACCTCCTGCAATAAGCATAGGATTGTTGGAATTGTCGGTTACAAAAGAACCGCCACCGCCAGCAGCCCCAGGAGTTGCTCCAGAACCGCCTCCTTGCTGACCTACCAAGACCTTTAAAATTTGCCCGGGGGTTACGGTAAATGTGCCTGTCATATTTGCCCCTAAGCCGCCTGAGCCTACCGTAGCAGAACCGCCTGCGCCTCCTTGCGCGCCTTTGGCATTAATGGTTACAGTTGTTACCCCTGCTGGAACGGTAAAAGTGGTAAGCGAACCTGTATAGGTAAAAGTCTGTGAACCTGCCCCGCCTCCCCCAGAAGTTTGGGTTTCGGCATAATACGTAGTCGTAGCACCGGGAGCTACAGGAAAGTTTGCCCCACTTGCGCTTGCGCCAATGGCTGCGCCGCCTGTGGGAACCGTAAACCAGCCAATTGTATTTCCTGCTGAAACGCCATTCAAATCGGAAGTAGCTCCAGGGCATATCGTAGCAGGGGTTGCTGTAATGGGGCTTGGAGCCGTAGGGCTGCCGACAGTTACGGTTACAGAGGTACGTGTGGCTGAATTACAAGCTACTCCAACGGAAACCCAGTTAAGGGTAATAAGCCCGTCTCCAGACTTGAAGCCTTGTGTATGGACAATATTGCTTGCAGAAGGATTTGTATAGCTACTTCCGCCGCCGCCACCTGCCCAAACTCCCCCACCGCCACCGTAGTAGCCACCCCCACCGCCTCCACCACTATTTGTACAAGGACCTCCTGCGCCCCCTATCCCAAACGAGCCTGCTGTTGCTCCGCAATATCCACTATAAAAACCTGCTACCCCTCCTGCGACTTGTGAGCCACCGCCTCCAGGGTAGCCGCTTTGCCCAATCACATTTCCATGATAGCCTGTTTCCCCAATTAAATCTCCTCCAAGTCCTCCACGGTCGTAGGTAGGGGTAGCATAATCATACCCGCTGCCGCCTCCGCCTCCAGCGACCATAAGGCGGTCATTGAGGGTGTATGGGCTAATACGAATGTCAGACGCGCCTCCGCCTCCGCCTCCTGCATAACTCCCAACATATACTGCCCCTTGTCCGCCTCCATTAAAACCTGCCGCTCCGCCCACAGAAAGATTCCCATCTCCTGCCAATCCGCCTACATATATCTCTAATACTTGTCCGGGTGTTACGGTAAGGTTGGCTGTTACTCGTCCGCCATTTGCGCCGGGATTGATGGCAGGATAGCAATAGCCGCCTTGCGCGCCTTGTACATCTACCGAAAGCGAGGTAACTCCTATAGGAACGGTAAAGGTTTGGACGGAGCCTGTATAAGTAAATGTTTGTGAACCAGAAGCTCCTGCAGGGCTTTGTGCTTCGGCATAATAAGTGGTAGTTACCACAGGGCTAACAGCAAAATTTGCCCCGCTTGCACTTGTACCCAGACTTACGCCCCCCGTAGGCACTGTAAACCAGCCTATATTATTTCCTGCCGAAATGCCGCTTAGGTTGGCAGATTGTCCTACACAGATGGTTGAGGGAGTTGCAGTTACGGGATTAGGTGCGGGCGGCGGGGTGCATTGCGCCGATACATGATGGACACAAGTTGCAAATATTCCTGCAAGTAATAATAGATAAAAGTTTTTCATTCCTTATGATAGTTGTTAATGGCAAAGAGCTATCTTTAACGCAGATTTATCTATATAAAAGATGCGTCAATTGTCTGTATTTTATAGCCTCTGTAAAAGTACCATTTGTTTTCATAGTACGTAATAAAAATGACAATACTACATATATATGCTGTATTTTTGGCAAAAAAATAGCAAAAAGGGTGGCTCACTTTTAGCAAGTGAGCCACCCTTATAGGAGAAAAATCTGCGAGAAATCAACGTCTATGTCTCAATGTAATCGTTCTTGAACGTCCATTGACGGTTACAACGGCTTGGTCATCGCAAGTGCCATTTCCAAAATCAATGCTACGCGTAGGCTTTCCAGCAGGGGTGATATTCAAAATACCACTTACCCAATGACGGCAGCCTGCGATTCTATGCAAAGGCGTAGCCTTATCTGCCACAGCTGTATAAGATTTGCCATCTGCGTGCGAACCAGAAGCTGTTCCCCATACATCAAAAGCATCATCACTTCTTTCTTCTGTCGCCTCACCTGCTACCCATTCCCGATATTTGTCTGCCTCAAACGTAATCGTTCCTTTGTTGTCTGCCAAAGTAACACTGCCATTCATGACGACATGAAACTCTGTAAAAGTATCGCCATCTGTGTCGCCCAAATTCGTAACTACCTTTGTGCCTTGAATTTGATTGTCGTTTACAAAATAATTGTCGGGCGTGATGGTGATAACAGAACCCACTTCTCTGTATCTGCCTGTGTAACTTACCAAAATTTTCCCTCTACGGTCTCTGCCGTCTTTCCCTTCACAGTTTGTGGTGCCAAAATCAATGAGAATCGTTTTTGCTACGGAGTCTCTTGTAATGGTTGCGCAGCCTGAAGCGATGTCTGTGTTGTCCTGATTTTTGAAAGTGCTCATGCTTCCTGCAAAAGCTTGGTCAGAAATCGTTTGCATGTCGTCATAACTCCCTTCTACTTCGCTGCTTTGACGGAGCATGGTTTCGGCGGTGTCTTGTTCCAAGGAATCAGCCTTATTACAACCTATCATCATGGCACTTGCGATAGCTGCTACGCTGAGCATACGAGATACAAAATTCATTGTTTTCATGATTGTTGAAAATGAAAAATTAACGTTGTGTTGAAAATAAAAAGGAAAGTGGCAGCATGTAAATATGAGTTGTTTTATGTTGTTGCGTTTCGAGAAAATAGAGTAAGGGAAATGGCAAAGGTTTAATGGCGGTGTCTCTTTATTTCACGCAGATTGTCGCAAATGGCAGCAGATTTCGCAGATATATACTTTGAACAAGGGCTATAGTATGTTTTTTATCTGCGCAATCTGCCAAAATCTGCGTTTATCTGCGTGAAATCTTTTTTTGTTGAAAAAACAAGTCCAAACACATAATCATGTAGCTATTCTTTAAAACCATCATTTTTTTGCGCAAATGTTAGCCTTTGTATAAAAACCTGCTTAAATTTGTCCCCAATTAGGTTACTTTTGCGCCAAAATATCGTTTAGCTAAAAATAACCGCCACTTTCACATTCTCTCACAATTCATTATATCTTACATTTATATGAAAAATTGGATTACTTTATGCTCCGTCATCTTGATACTTGCTGCTATCGGCTGTGCAGAACCTATATTGATTGCGCCAGTTATTACTGATGACCGCCCCACACAACTTGGGCAGCCTGAATATAGCAGCGCACTTGACCTCTTTATTAAGTCGCAAAGAGATTTAGGGCATATTGCAGGTTTGCAAGTGGCTGTTGTCAAAAACAACCGATTAGACTTCTTGCGAGGCTATGGGTGGTATAACTTACTTCCTGTCGTCAATCAAGTCGAGCCAGATACTGTTTGGGTAGATGCCAAACAAACCCGCTTTATGTTGGCAGAGCTTACCTATCCGATGATTACGATGGCAGCATTGAAGTTGAAAGACTTGGGTTTATTGGATTTAGATGCAGATATAAATACGTACCTGCCTACCTCCGTTTCTGTCCTAAATCCCGCTTATGCAACTACCCCTATTTCTATGCGTATGTTGTTGGGTGGCACGTCTTCTCTCTTAGATAATGCCACTGTTACTACGATTACCCCCAATCCATTGGCAGACTATAAAACAACGGTAGAGGGCTATGTGGCAGATGCAGGAAACTATGATGCGGCACAACAACCGGGCGTAATGCCTCCTGTACCCGCAGAGCAAAATCATGGCGCAATGGCTGTAGCTGCCTATCTCATTCAGCAAATCTCTCATATTTCGATAAACGATTTCCACAAAGCGCATTTCTATACAGATTTTGGGGTATATACAACGAGCTGGTATTTGGACGAAATTCCGGATTCTATCGTTTCAAGACATTATAAAAATGACCTTGCTACGATGACTTATTATAGTCCTGCGAGCCCGTATCAATACAATATGTACGCCCCCTACACCATGCGTTCAGGGGCAGAATTGTTGGGACGTTATTTAATTCCGATTTTGAATGATGGCAGATTCAAGAACTTGCGTATTTTTGACTCGCTCACTATGTTGGATATGAATAGCTTGCAATATCCTATGGCTTCTATCTCGCAAGTGATGGGTTGGTCTAAGAAAACGGTCAATGGGCGCAATCTTATCGGCATTGACGGCTCTGATGTGGGGGTAACAAATCGCATGTATTATGACGAAGCCACCAAAATCGGGGTTATCATTCTTTCCAATTCCGATAACTGTGATGTGGAAATAGATGCTATTTTGGACAAAGCCTTTGAGTTGTCCGAATAAAAAATATTTTTTATATCTTGAAAACGGCACGCCTTACAAAGGTGTGTCGTTTTTTTTTGTGCCGAAATGTTTGCTTCCGCCTAAGTCTATATTTGTTTTATCCATTAATTGAATATCTGTTGATTCAGAAAAAACAAATAATGAATTTTTTTTTGAAAAAAATTTTTTTTTAAAATTTTTTTTATTACCTTTGTGCCACTTTTGGGGTTTCTATTCACACGTGGGGAATTTGATTCGACACTTTTATCTTACTATACAAGATATTTAAACAAGGATTTTTTTTAAGGGAATTTTTATTATATAATTTAATTAACCAATCAATCGCAAAATGAAGCAATTTTTATTTGCATTAGGCTTATTTGTGTCCACAGTAAGCATGGCACAAGGAGGATTTACCGCAGGAACAGTAAATACACCTCAAAATCCATATCAATATGATGGATGTTACAAACAAAAAAATGTACCAGCACAATTTTCTGATGATGAGAAGATTGTGGTTATTCCTTCGCGTCAAGTGATGCTTACGCCGCCCACTTATGAAACGGTAACCGAAAGAATTACGGTTCAAGATGAAGCAAGTGAGGAGTATTACACTTGTGACGCAGATGGCACATTCAAAAAATGTACCCGCACAATTCCTGCAAAGTATGAAAATATCAACTATTCAGTAGAGACTAAACCAGCTACTTATCAGACTTATCCTGCAGAAATTAAAAGAATTAGGGTAAAAAAATTGATTCGACCAGGCTATATTGCGATTGTTCCTTGTACACAACAATAACCATCGCACTTTGAACTTCCGTAAAACGTTTATACTCTCAAGGTATAAACGTTTTATGTTTACTAACTTTCTCCGATAGATTTTGTTTTATACAATATCTCATAAGCAATCGATTTTCTCAAGCTGTATGCACAGAATCATCACCTATCGAAAACACTTCTTAGTTGTTATAAGCATTTTTACCTGTATTTTTCTCTACGGGCTAAAAGATTTATACGTCAGCTTCAGCTTTGACAGTTTTTATCCCAAAAGCAATCCCGAATATACCTATTATAACGACTATAAAAACCTATTTCTCACAGAGGACGATTTGATAGAATCGGTTGCCTTAATTTCTCCTAAAGGAACCATTTTTGACAAGGACTTTTTGCAAAAAGCAGATAGTATTTTTGCCCAAATAGGGCGTTTGCAAGGCGTAGATTCTATGATGGCTGGCACACGTTTTTCCTATATAAAACGCTCAGGGCTAAGCTTCAAAGAAATCCCTTATTTAACATTTGAAAATGAGGAAGATATAGCTCTGTCTCAAGAAAATGTAGCCCGCGATTCTGCCATGTTTGGCACATTTATAACAAAAGATAACAAAGCTTTATGTGGGCATTTTAGGATAAATACAGCCATTTCGGACAATTGGCAAAGAGACATTTTGAATGGAAAAGTAGATTCCATTTTGAAACAGTCGCAGCTCAAATATGTGGCAACGGGAATCCCCTACATTCGCACGCAATACGTGAGCAAAATCGAAAATGAAGTGAAATTATTTGTGCTGATTGCAGCTGTTTTGCTTGCCATTATGCTGACCCTCACGTTCAGAAATTGGGTATTTGTGATTTTGCCCATTGCTACCGTTATGGTAGGCGCAATTTGGACGTATGGGCTGATGGCAATGACGGGGCAGCCCATCAATATTGTTACTAACTTGCTGATTCCCATTGTGTTTGTGGTCGGCGTTTCGGATATTATTCACATTTCTACCAAATATCTCACAGAACTCAAAGCTGGCAAAGACCGTCAAAGTGCCATGTTAACGACTTTGGAAGAAATTGGTTTTGCGACTTTGCTCACCTGCATTACAACTGCTGTGGGTTTTTTGTCTTTGGCAGTTACAGATGTTGCGCCTTTGTACTACTTTGGCTTATATGGAAGTTTTGGCGTAATAGGCACTTATTTGGTTTCTATTACCTTGATTCCCAACATTTTGATGAATATTCCTACCCAATGGATTCTCTCTACAAAGTCTATAGAGGGTTCGGAAAAATGGACTCCTTTGCTCCTCTTTTTTCACAAAATCTCTACAGAAAAACCTCGCCTGATTCTGAGCATTTTTAGCCTTATTCTGGCAATTTCGGTCTATTTCACCACGCAAATTCCCATGAATATGCACCTCTTAGAAGACCTAAGTTGGCGCGACCCTGTGCGGGAATCTATGATTTTCTTTGAAAAAAACCTGTTTGGAGTTCGCCCTTTTGAGTTGGGAATCACTGCGAAAGGAGAGGGAAAAATAACAGATAGAGAAATTTTGTTAGACATGGAGAAAATCCAACATTGGTTGGATAAAAAAACGGATTTTCAGCTATTTATTTCCCCTGTAACCTTTGTAAAAGGGGCAAATTATGTGGCGCATTTCAACCGAGATTCTGCCAAAATCATTCCTGCCACGCAAGCCGAAATAGACGAATTATTGGCTTTTGCAGAGGCAAAACAAGGGGATATGTTGCTCAAAAGAGTCATGTCTTCGGACAGAAAAAAGGCAAGACTTGGGGCAAGAAGTCCCGATTTAGGGGCGGATTTTCATGCAGGCATACGCGATTCCCTCACAGCTTTTATCCAAAAAAATTGCGATACAAAACGCTTTGAATATCATTTTACAGGGCATGGTTTTCTCACCGAAAACAACCTAAAATACATAAGAGATGGCATTTTGCAAGGGCTTTTGATAGACTTTTTAACCATAGGACTCATTATGGGTTTGATGTACAGAAGTTTCAGAATGATGCTATTGAGCATGATTCCGAATATAATTCCCCTTATCGTTACTTCTGGCATTATGGGCATTTTTAACATAACACTTACAACCTCCGCAGCCGTTGTGTTTGTGGTCATTTTTGGCATAGCGGTAGATGACACCATTCATTTTATGACGCATTACAAAGTCGAACTCAAAAAGGGACATTCGCCCGAAGATGCCCTCGAAAGAACCATGCTTGGCACAGGCAAGGCGATGATTTTGACTTCAATTGTGCTGTTAAGCGGCTTTTTGACCTTGCTCACTTCCACCTTTGGCGGCACTTTTACGATAGGTTTGTTTAGTTTGATAACGATTATTTTTGCGGTTTTGAGCGATTTGTTTTTGGCTCCGTTGCTGTTGAAGTATTTTGGACCGAAGAAATGAGGGATTTGCTTGGGTATTTAGAGTGGCGCACTTTTGGAAAATGCAAAAATGCGTTTATTTGACGCGTTTTTAAGTTCGTTAAAACAGGCTTAGGAATGGAAATAAAATAAGTTGATAATTTACCACTAAGGCACAAAGAAAACAAAGGAAGGCAAATATAGCTTAGATAGCTTCTTTTGCTTGATATTTTCGTGATTCTTAGTGCCTTAGTGGTGAGAAAAATGGCAAGTTATTTAATTTTCGTTCCTTAGCATAAAATCCTTGCCTGTAAAAACAAAAAGCACCTACATTTTTATATGTAAGTGCTTTTTGTTAAGTGGGCCCACCAGGAATCGAACCTGGCACCACCTGATTATGAGTCAGGTGCTCTAACCGAATGAGCTATAGGCCCCTGCCTTATTGATTTTTCTAATGGCGATGCAAAGGTAATACTTTTTCTTGAAAAAATACAAATAATTTACGAAAAAAATATTTTTTTAATATTGATTTGTTGCCAATAAAACAAGTGTACAAGCTTCTATGGCTTCTATGCCCGATGCTGCCAACTTTTGGGCAAAATCTGCATTTTCTGTGCCAGGATTAAAAATGACTCTTTTCGGCTTTTGCGCCACTATCCAATCCATATATTCGCTTTGATATTTGGGCGAAATATATACGGTAATCGTATCTAAATCAGCCATTTCCAACGCAGTTGTATCTGTATGAATCGGAATCGCAAGTACCTCTCCTTTTCGACTGCCCAAGGCAAGAACTTGATGCCCATGTTGCAATAGGCTTCGAATCGCTTTGTTGGAATAGCGGTCTATGTTTTCGGAAGCTCCGATGACAAGGCTTTTTTTCATATAATTTGGTATTGTAATAACCCTGCCATTTAAAAAATGGTCGCTACGGGTCAGGAACCCGGTTTTCCACAGGAGCAGGTTTTGAATTGCCTTTTGAAGTGAATAGAAAGATAAACTTGCAGAAAATTTGACCCTGTTTCGCTATAAGTGCCTTGTGTTTCTCCTTCTTTGCCTTTTTTGGGGTGAAAAACGGCATACACATCATTTTCTATTGTAAGCGAAATATTTTCTTTGAAGTAGCGTTTTACCCCAAAAAAACCGCTAATCCCATAATAGGAATTTATGCCTTGATTGATGCCCATGCTATGAATACTTCGCAAGCCGCCTATGGCATCTGCTCCCCCAAAAATCTGATATTTCTTCAGATTTAACGCCCTCTCATACCCCACTTTTGCTTCTATATAGTTCATATTCAGGGTAGTCATCGGATTTTGAGGGTCTGTATCGTTGTAATGTCTATAAAAAATCCCTCCTCTTGCTGCGGCTTTGGGATTGAAATGATACTTATAACGTACTCCTATTGGCAAAGGGTGAATAGACGGAAAGGTAAAATCCTGCGAATTAACATAGTTCAAGCCGATAGGCTGAAGGGCTATTTCGTGGATATTCGGACGATAATAGGGTCTTTGCGCTTGCAGTTGCAACAGCCCTAAGAGGAGAAATAAACAGAAATGAGTTATTTTCATGGAAAATGTAATGTATGTTTTATTTAGCGTTTATTTTTTCTTAGGGCTATCTGTCGGAATCAACTCTACGTTCACTTTCACGTCCGTATCTATCGGCATTACTTCGCCACATTTTTCCCGCAATTCCCGCAAAGTTCGGTCTTTCCATTCGCCTTCCCGTTTGAGGCGATTGATTTCTATACGCAAATCTCGTATCTGACTATCTAAGACAAAAGCTGGGATTGTCTGACCGTTAAATTGAGGCAAAACGATTTGTTCGCCTTGATGAAACTCCTGTATATGTCGGTCTATATAGGCTTGCAGTTGCTGATTCAGCCCATTAGCACGCAGCGATTGCTCTTCTAATTGATAGTTTTTGTGTTTAAGGTCGTTGTAAGATTCTTGCGAAACACAACCGATAAAAGCTATCATTATCAGGGCAATTGTGCCGTTGAGTCGTATATTTGCTGGTGTCATGTTTTTTTGTAACTATGCAAAACATGCAAATGTACGTTTTTTTTGTGAAACCCCTAAAATAAACGTATTTTTGTGGACTTTATTGGTTTATTTCACGCAGATTTTCGCAGATGAAGACGCAGATTTCCCGCAGATAAAGAATAATTAGCGAAAATCTGCGGTTAAATCCGCGCTCATCTGCGTGAACCCACAAAAAAAGCCGGAGCTTTCGCCCCGACTTTACCATAAGTTTACCTTAATCTCCTACCCTCAACATGAAGGTTTTTGCCGAAAATCTGTGTTTGAACATGACGGAAGTGGACGATTATCCGTCCTACGCATACCCTTTACTCGATTGGACTGGGTTTCTCCTTGCGCTGGAGCAGTCTGAGCCATTTCATGGACAGACATTTCATGTGTTAGCCGAAAGTGAAAGTTCATTTGTGAAAGAGTTGTTTGAGTTTCAAAAAATAGATACTTGGCGAGCAAAAAACATGGTAGTGGAGTTTCGGTTCAAGAACCGAACAGAACTCGGCGAGTTCTGGAGCAATTTCAGTAGCCTGTTTGATAAACGCGAAATCGTGGCAGGTGGACTTGTGCAGAATGAACGCGCAGAATACTTGTTCATTTATAATCGTGGCAAATGGACTTTGCCGAAAGGACATGTCGAGAAAGACGAGGACGTTCAAACAACGGCGATACGGGAGGTGCAGGAGGAAACAGGTTTGTTAGAAATGGAAATCCTTTTTCCTTTATCCCAAACATACCATACTTTTCTCAAAAAGGGAAAATGGCGGTTCAAAACTACGCATTGGTTCAAGATGAGCGCAAATTCTGAACAATTATTAATCCCTCAATTAGCCGAAAATATAGAGGCTGCGGCGTGGATAAGTAAAGAAGATTGGATTGAAAAACGCTTGGAAACTTACCCCCTTACGCAAGATTTGTTGTTGCAAGAATTTGTGCAAAATGACTTATAGGTAAGCTGAAATTCTATCTGTAAGTACAAGTGAGAAATAATCTAACCCTATATTTTTGATATATCTTATTGATTATGAAAAACTTATATTAACTTTCAACGCTTAACTTATCGCTTTCAACTACTTACTTATACGTAAAAACAGGGCTTAGGGTTGTGTCTTTCTGCAAAATATGCGTCCTAAGTGTGTAAAAGCGACAAAAATGTTTAGCAATCAATACATTATCTCATTTATTTTTTCATAAATAAATGTGTAATTTATTTTTTTCATGCGTTTTTTTTTATATATTTGCAAAGGAATTAGGATTTATTTTGCCTAAATTATTGTTTTTGTAGGTAAAAATATATATATAAAGCATATTTTTCAGAACCTTAAAATCTTTTTTTCGTACAAAGAGAACGACTTTGATAATGGGGATTTATATGGTATAGTTTTTGAGGCTGAATATTTAGCAAAACTGTAATTTCTTTGCAGAAAAATATAAGGGAAAGGTTATTGTTAAGAGATATAATTTCAATTTTACATTATTTTATGGGCTATTAACTGCTAAAATCGTGGGTAAACTATACTTTTTCGCATGGACTCTGGGGGCGATTCTGATGATACAGCCCTCAATGGCGCAACGTTGTTCTTCCACAGACTCGTTGGCACTGATTGATTTATACCAATCAACAAAAGGCAATATGTGGGCGCAAACATGGGATTTGACACTACCTGTGTCGAGTTGGTATGGGATAAAATTATCTACTGCGGGGCGCGTCATTTCGGTCAATCTTCAAACAAATAACCTCAATGGCAAAATTCCAGAATTAAATTTGCCCGAATTGGAAATATTAAGGTTAGGTTTCAACCAATTATCGGGAAGTATCCCCAATTTCCAATTGATGCCCAAGTTACAAGACTTGTTTTTATCTACGAACAAACTCGTAGGTAAAATGCCGCCTTTAGAAGAATTGAAAAGCATCAAGGAGATAGACATTTCGCTCAATCAACTTTCTGGCGCAATCCCTGAAATCAGCTCTGCCTCTCTCGGACTCCTCAATTTGTCCAACAACAAATTGAGTGGGGGCTTGCCAGCATCATTTGCTGCCCCTAATTTGCTTAGATTGAATCTTTCTAACAATGAACTCACAGGTACGATTCCCGACTTCATAGGACTCTATAAATTGGAGGAGCTGAATTTGTCGAATAACAAAATGACAGGTACAATTCCTAATTTTTCGGGGCTTCCTGTATTGAAATTTGCTTTTTTTTCGCGCAATAAACTCACAGGTACAGTTCCCGATTTCGCACGTTTTGCAAAATTGCAACGTATCTCACTTGACGACAATAGCTTGTCAGGCAAATTACCAGAGTTTAGCTATTTGCCCGAATTACGCTTTTTTAGCGTATCACGAAACAAACTTTCGGGAACGGTTCCCTCATTTTCAAGCTGCCGCAAAAAAGAGAACTTAGATATTTCTTGCAACAAATTCACCTTTGATGGCATAGAACAGCATGTAAATCAAGGCTATGTATTTTCGTGTAGCAATCAAGACAGTGTAAAAATCACACAAATTGGCAATTATCTTTCTTTTGAAGTAGGAGGAACGCCTAATAATTTGTATTTTGCGTGGTATAGAAATGACTCCTTGCTTACAAATGTGTTAAAAAATTCTTCTACGATTTTGCTTACAGCATCTGGGCGATATCGCTGTGTCGCCAAAAATTCGGCGACAAGCTCGCCTATTCTGATTTCGTCCCTTTATAGTGCGATTTTCAATGAGCAGATATTGGTCAAAGAGTCCGAAATTGTGGCGATTGCGGATAGAATGTACCCTAAAGGGATTCCTTCTAATACCATCGACAATGATACAAAAATTACGCATAAATTAGGGACAGACCTCACTTTTGCAGTACCACAAGCAGGGGCTTATGTCGTAAAATTGCTTGATGCTAAAGGGCAGGTAATTTGCGAGCAACCCCACGCTGTTTCTAAGAAAAAAGTGATTTCTATTCCGCTCATAGGCATTAAGCCAAATGTGTATTTTTTGCAAATTACTGCAACAGGGGTTTCGCAAATTCATGTGATTGAGGTGATTTAAGGGGCTTTTTAGAAGCAAGCAAAACGAGGAAAAAGGGAGCATATTCTGCCTTTTTTCTCGTTTTGTTTTGTAGCTTAGGAACACAAATTAAATAACTTCCCATTTTTCTCACCCCTAAGGAACGAAAGTTAAATAACTTGAGGTTTTTCTCACCACTAAGGCACTAAGAACCACG
>JAYUZN010000465.1:0-5662 GCA_043751755.1 Bacteroidota bacterium
GATTATGGGGGGGCTATAAATATTTCGTGCCTACGGCACTAAGAAATGCTCAAAATGGCTGCTATAACTAAATCATCAAGTTATTTATTTTTCAATCCTAAATGAGTTTCCCAAGTCCTAATATCGTTATCTAATTTATACAATCATGCTCCTCTACCTTCCCAATCCTTGTTCCGAAAATTGGGCAGAAATGACTCCAGAATTGCGGGGGCGTTTTTGCCAAAATTGCCAAAAAACGGTTATTGATTTCTCCGAAATGAGCGATAGTCAAGTCATTTCTTTTTTTGATGCAAACAAAGAAAACGCCATTTGTGGGCATTTTAAGGCTTCGCAAATCAGCCGACATTTGGCACAAAATACAGAAATTTACCGCCCAAATCGCCACCCTACTTGGAAATATATGATTTGGAGTGCCTTAGCGATGGGCGCATTTACGGCTTGTCAAAGCAATGAAATAGCGGCAGAAAAAAACCTTCCGCAGGTGAGTTGCACACAAACCTTGGGCAAATCTACGTGGAAAGATGATGAAAAAGACCCCGACTTTATTCATTTATCAGGGTTATTAATTGCGCCAGAAACCGAAAAAGGCATGATTATTTCTGTAAAAGGCACAAATATTAGCATAAAACCGAACCTAACAAACAATTTTGAAGTCTATTTGGATTCAAGTTGGAAACATAAAGAAATTGAGCTAATCATCAGCTCAACGCATTACAAAGAAATCCGATATATTGTGCAACAAGGAGACTTTCAAGGAATGATACGAATTGAAGTGGAAACAGGCAAAGTTGATGCCCCCTCGAAACGATTCCACATGGTTGGAGAGGTTGTGCCAAAATTAAAATAATCAGGGCTTACGCAAAACCGTCCTTATGTAGCCCTTTGCCATGGCAAAGGGCTACATAAGGACGACATAAATACAAATGTTGCATAAACCCTAATAATAATGGGCTAACCTAAGTGCTTATTTTTGCAAAATGAGCCACTCGATTATCTGCGACATCTGCCTTATCTGCGCAAATCTGCGTGCCTAAAACCGCAATTTAAAATGCTCTTTTGCCTGTTTTCGCCGAATAAAACAGATTCCAAACCAAAAAACATCTATACTTACCCTTACTTCTTCGCAGGAAATAATTTCCTCCCAAGCCTTTTTCATGCCTTTTGACCAATATATATCGTCAAAAACCATCATTCCTCCATCAGGAATATGGGGCAAAAAAAGTCGAAAATATGCCATAGTCGCTTCGTAGCGGTGATTTCCATCTATAAAAACATAATCTGGGCGATAGGCAGAAAGGGAGATTTTATGTGTCAGAGTCTCCGAAAACTCCCCTATCAAGATTTCGGGAGAAAGGGAAAAAGCATCAAAATTTTGTTGCGCAATCTCTGCTAAGGCTGCCGCTCCTTCCAAAGTTACAAAACGGCTTTCGGGAATCGCTGCGGCTTGATACAAAGTAGAAATACCCAAATTTGTCCCTAATTCCAAAGCTCTTTTTGGCTGATAATGTTCACACAAGCGAAATAAAAATGCTCCTTCTTTTCGTCTGCGAGCCGAACTTTTGGCAATTTCAGCCACTGTTTTTTCTGTTTGAACAAGGGAATTTCCCTGCATACCTGCCCCAAAATCGGTAAGCGATAAAATTGTTTGATTTTTCAATAATTTTTTTCGCAAATTTTCGATATTTTCGCCTATTTTTGTAGGATTATAGGGCAAGACCTTAGTGCAAAAATCATAGACAAAAGGCGAATGAATAAGGTGCAAAGTACGTGCAGAAAACCAATGGAAAAAAAAATGATATATGTGAAAAAACATGCCGTTTTAGTTGAAAATATAAATGATAGGACTTACACATTTTGCCACTAATTACACTAATTTCCACGAATTAACAGCCCTAATTGGTGTTAATTCGTGCAATTCGTAGCGAAAAAAAATCTTATCTGCGAAATCTGCGTAAATCTGCGCGAAACAAACCGCTGCTTCAATGAAATACAAAAGTATAATAATTATTTCTATCTGCCTATTTTGCTTTGCTTGTAAGCACAAAAACAAGGTGAATAAAGTGCCGTCTATCGCAGAAAGCCGCGATTCTGCTGCGACAAGGCGTGTTGCGCCCCGAAAAATATACACATTTGGGGAGGTCGTAGATAGCTACAATGGCGTAAATGTCTATTATAATGGCAGCGTTTCTACGATTACAGAAAGAAATCTTGCGCCAGATGGCTACAATTTGGGCTTGAAATACCAGTGTGTGGAGTTTGTAAAACGTTATTACTACGAATATTTTCACCATGCCATGCCCGATACTTACGGAGATGCAAAGGATTTTTTTGACAAAAGCCTTGCTGATGGCGCACTCAATCCCAAAAGAGACCTATTACAATTCAAGAATCCGAGTAAATTCCGCCCACAACCGAATGATATTATTGTGTGGAAAGGCAACAAAGGGAATCCGTTTGGACATATTGCCATCATTTCGGACACGAATTGCTGTGTCATCGAAATTGTGCAGCAAAACCCCGGACCTACAGCCCCTTCAAGAGATGAGTTTGCAACGGTTTTGTACAAAGGAAAATGGAAAGTTTGCGCCTTAGACATAGTAGGCTGGCTCCGCAGAAGGGAGGACGGGCGTTAGCAAATATATTTGTAATGTCGTTATCTACGTATAAATAGATGAATTTGCGGTATGCGTAGCGCATGCTTTAGCTTGCGTTACACAGAAACGGGCAAATTCGTAAAAGCTCAGGCTAAAGCCTAAGCTACAGGTGGCGCAAAATATAGTTAGCTAATTACTCATTTGTACTTAACCCTGTAAACTACGCTAACTTACGCTTATCGTAGCAACATTATCGTTCCGCCCCTTTCCAATGTTTTTCCATCATTGAGGCGCGCATTGACCTTAAACGTATAAGTCCCTTCTGGCAAATCTTTTCCGTCCTGATTTTTGCCATTCCATTTGTCTGTAGGCGATTGCAAGACAAAAACTACTTTTCCCCAACGGTCAAAAATGAGGCATTTCAGCTCTTTGATGCCTGTTCCCACAATGAAAAACTCGTCATTTTCCCCATCTAAATTCGGGGTAAACACATTTGGAATAAAGATAGTCCCATTCGGAATAACCTCAAAAGTCATGCTTTGAGAATCGGGACAGGTCTGATAATACGCATTATAAGCGGTAAGCGTAACCGTATAAATGCCAGCTTGCTCGTAAGTATGCACAGTATTTGTACGATTGTCATTGAATCCATCTCCGAAATTCCATTGATAAGCGACTGCGCCTGTGGAAAGATTTGTAAAATGAATCGTAGCATTTTCGATAAGAATCGGCTCACTATTGTCGGGAGAGGTGCTAAAAAGTGCCGTTGGCGGAGGCGTATTTGTCAAGGTAATCCGCAGAGAATCCGCACAATTATTGGCATCAGTAGCCATTACTTGATAGCTTCCCCCCAGCAAAGAATCCGCCGTTGCCCCCATTTGCCCATCGTCCCATAGATAGCTGTAAGGAGAGCTTCCGCCGCTTGCAATGACCGTAATCAAGCCATTTGGTAAGTCGCAATAGGGTTCTGTTATAGCCGTAGATTTCACATCAATTTTCGTAGGCTGCCCAAGCATTTCAGTCGCCGTTGCTATACAATTATTCGCATCTTTTACGGTTATCGTTCTCAATCCCGCAGGCAAATTCGTGGCAGTCGCGCCATATTGAAGCGGATTTGAGTTCCAAGTATAGGTATAAACAGGGGTTCCTCCCGAAGCGATTACGTTTGCAGTTCCTGTTTTTGTCCCAAAACATAAAGCATCTGTATGACTTGTTACAAGCGTCAGAGGCGCAGTAGGTTGTATTATGTTAAATGTGCGATTTATTGTACATAAATTAGCATCTGTTACGGTAACTGTGTAAGTTCCTGCTGCGAGATTATTAGCAATATTGGTGATAGAAATGCCTCCTGTCCAGTTGTAATTATAAGGGCTTGTACCGCCACTTACCCCAATAATTGCCTGTCCTGTACTGTTTCCAAAACATTTCACATTTGTTTGATTTACATTTGCATGAAGCGAATCGGGCTGTGTTAGCGTAATAGCAGCCGTTTTCGTACAGCCTTGTGCATCTGTAATATAAACCGTATAAGTCCCTGCTGCTAAGTTAGTTATCGTAGAAGTGAGCAAGCCATTATTCCAAGAATAATTGTAAGGTGTCGTTCCACCCGAAACCGTAGCGGTCGCATCTCCAGAATTATCCGCAAAGCATTTTAGGTTATTTTTGCTCATAACAACGGCTAAAATGGCAGGTTGCGTAATGCTTACCTGTACCGTATCAAGCGGCACACAAGTTCCCGCAAGTGCATCTGTAACGACTGCCACATAATTGCCAGCAGGCAAAGTAGCTGTATTGTTATTTTGGGCAGGAATAGTATTCCATGAATAATTGTAAGCCCCAGAACCGCCTGTTACAGACACCGTTGCCGAGCCATTTTGCCCGTTACAATTCGGATTTGTCGTAGCAGAAACGGAGGCATTTATCGCAGGAGGCGCAATAACTGTTACGGTAAAATCGCAGGTTGAAATATTTCCTGCTGCGTCTGTAGCCGTATAATTCACATTCGTTACGCCAAGCGGAAATACATCTCCAGAAGTATGGGTTTGTGTTACCGTCAAGCCTGAGCAGTTATCTGTAATGTTAGGAGCAGCCCAAGTTTCAGTTGTATCACAACGAGCCTCCAAGTTTATGACGATATTTGCAGGGCAATTCGCAATAGTTGGCGGCGTATTATCAAACAAATTCACTGTAAATGAGCAAGTTGCTGTATTTCCAGCCGCATCTGTAGCGGTGTATGTTACCGTTGTCGTAGTGAAAGGAAAAGTATCTCCCGAATTGAAGTTTGAAGTCATGCTTACGCCTGCACAATTATCCGAAACCGTAGGCGCAATCCAGTTCACAACCGCATCACAATTAGGTCCTGCATTTTGGGAAATATTCACAGGGCAGTTAGCAATGACGGGGGTTTCTGTATCTGTTATGGTTATGTTAAAGGTGCAAATTGCTGTATTTCCACTTGCATCTGTGGCTGTGTATTGAATGTTAGAAACGCCAAGTGGGAAAACAGAACCGCTTACAGAACCTTGTGTTTGTACAATATTCGCAGCGCAATTGTCCATAGTTGTCGGGGCAGCCCAAGTTACAACTGCGCCACAAAGTCCCAAGTCATTACTGACCGCAATATTCGTAGGGCAAGCATTTAGGACAGGGTTTTCTGTGTCTGTTATCGTTATACTAAACGTACAAATCGCTGTATTTCCACTTGCATCTGTGGCAGTATATTCTATGTTAGAAACGCCTAATGGAAAAACAGAGCCATTTACCAAACCTTGAGTTTGTGCAATATTTGCAGAACAATTATCCGTTGTTGTAGGGGCAGTCCAAGTAACCGAAGCCCCACAAACTCCCAAGTCATTGTTTACTACAATATTCGTAGGACAAGCCACAATTACGGGGTTTTCTGTGTCTGTTATGCTTATCGTAAAATTGCAAATCGCTGTATTTCCGCTTGCATCTGTGGCAGTATATTGAATGTTAGAAACACCCATTGGAAAAATAGAGCCATTCACTCCGCCTTGTGTTTGCACAATATTTGCAGAGCAGTTGTCCGTTGTAGTCGGGGCAGTCCA
>JAYUZN010000466.1:0-1560 GCA_043751755.1 Bacteroidota bacterium
GAAGCATCTTTGTTTTTGTGCGAAAACTGCCATACTAAACCCAACATTCCCAGCATCAAAGGCAGGAAAAAGTAGTGATTATTTGCTTTATTGTGGCTACTTTCTGCCCTTAGATTAAAGCCCGATTCCCAATCGTCATCTTGAATATCGCTTTCTTTGCCTACAAAATTCCACATAAAATAACGTAAGTACATGTGTACCAACTGATAACGAAAAGCAAAAGCAATGTCTTCGCCCGCTGTAGGCAGGTCATCGTTGGGGTCTTGCGGATTTTCGCCTTTATTTTTCACAAATTCCTGATAGCCAAAAGGACGTGCCGCATAATGACTTTCGCTATACATACGTGGAAACCACTTAATGTCCTCATTTTCATACCTATAATCCTGTTTCATCTCATCTTCCACGTATTTATTTTTTCCTTCAAACAAGGTATAACGCATATATTTGTCCTCAAACAAGTAGCGTTTTCCGTCATTTTTGGGGACAGCATTGTACATAGGTCCTTTCACAAGGGGGCGTTCTCCATATTGTTCTCTGCGCATATAGCTCAGAAAAGTCATAATATTTTCAGGATTATTCATGTCAATAGGCGGATTTGCGCCAGAACGCACAAAAATAACGGCGTAGGAGGAAAACCCCATCATTATAACGATATAGGACAAAACCGCCACATTGAGGACTATGTTATTTTTTTTTACACTATACACCAATATCCCTACTACAATGCTGATAATCAGCAAAGTAAAGGCAAAAGTCCCTGTTCCCATGCCCATATTCATGCCACCTCTGTCCTCGCCTGTACGAGTCATAGAGCCTGTAAAGAAGATTTCAAATTGCTGGGCTATGCTAAAAGTGTATTGAATAATGCCATATTGTACAAATGCCAAAATGAGGATAGAAATGCCCAAAGTGGCGATAATGCCTGTTGCAGTTGCGGCAGGAAATTTGCGGAAATAAAACATCAACGCCAATGCAGGAATCGTGAGCAGGTTGAGTAAATGCACGCCTATCGACAAACCCATTACATAAGCTATGAGAATTATCCATTTATAATGGTCGGGTTCGTCTGCACGTACCTCCCATTTTGTCATCAGCCAGCCCACAATCGCCGTAAAAAAGCCGCTCATGGCATAGACTTCCGCCTCGACTGCATTGAACCAAATCGAATCGGCAAAGGTGCAAGCAAGCCCTGCGACTGCCCCTGCAAACATAGTTCCATACAATTTGAGGTCTTCGTCCCAGTCCAAGTTTTTGAGGATTTTGGTGGAAAAATAGGTGGTAACCCAGCAGGTAAACAGTGCGGTAAATGCAGAGGAGAGGACGCTTATCATGTTTATCATAACGGCAACATGCTGTTTATCAAGGGCAAACATGGAGAATATGCGTCCTATAAGCAAAAATAAGGGTGCGCCAGGGGGGTGTGTAACTTCTAATTCGTGCGCACAAGCGATAAATTCCCCGCAATCCCAAAAACTTGCGGTAGGTGCGGTTGTGAGAAAATAGGTAAGAAAGGCAATGGCAAAAACCGCCCAGCCTGTGTAGTTATTGAGTTTTGTGTAA